>NZ_DDNS01000014.1:0-57369 GCF_002341255.1 Psychrobacter sp. UBA2514 | reverse complement strand
GAATGTTCAACACGCCCTAATACTACTATGTCGCTGACTCATCTTCGTCTTCAATCATGAGCACGGCATTACGAACATCTGCCAAACGCTGAATCATCGCGTCGTTCCCGCCATCGAATATCGCACACTCGCGCTCATAGACAGTGGTTGGGCGCATGATGCTATGGACCTGTACATGGTTACTGATTTGTTTGAGACCAGCAGCTGGCAGCAATATCAACAGTTGCTCTTTTTTACCGATGCTCTGTAGTAGATGGGTCATGGGCTCTGACTGCGCCTCATCACTCACGCCTGCTTTTGCTGGTAGTGCAAAGCGCGACAGCTCGATATGCTTGTCATGAATGATTTTGTTGAGCATCAAGTACAGCTTGGCAAGCATGACCCCAGCCAGTGCTACTTTGGCATGGCTGTTGTCCGCTTTTAGCACCACGCTTGCACCATCGTCCTCAAAGTGTGCCTCATTGGTCGCACTGACACCCAGTAGTAATGGCTGTTTGAGTAGTTCGGTCACGGCTTGATTGAGCAGCTGCGTACATAGCGCTAGATAAGGCAGGCGCTGCGCTGGCGCAAGGCGCTCAAGCATATTGAACTCATCATGAAAGAGGATTTGCACTCTCACGCTATCGACTGCGCGTGTGGCAGACAATTTAGACGTCTGACCACCAGATTGCGAACTATGACGCTTTGCGGTGCTAACAACCTTGTCTTCAATATCGCCTTCAGACGTAGCTGTTAGACTGCCAGTTTCGTCGCTGCTGCTTTGGTTTTGCTGTGTTCTTAGGTACTCATTGACTTCGTTATGTACATTGAACGGACGCGCCTGTGCTGCATTGCCAGCTGTCTCGCTCTTGGCAGCCAAACCAGCCATTTGACTATCGCTTGGAGTACCATCAGCTAGACTGCCAGTCGTGCCGCGCTCAAGATCACGGCTGTAGCCGCGCTGATCGCCCTGATTGTACTGCTCGCGATACAAGTCCTGAATATTACGGCTCAGCGCACTGATTTGCTCTTTGGTAGGACGAGCAAGATAACCGTAGATTAACCACAGTAATAAATGCAGCAACATAGTGCCAATCACAAACGGCCACTGCATCGCGATGATTTCACCTTTACTAACGTCTTTTAACGTCAGTGCAACGCTACCAATCACCGCATCGCCGTTAGTTGCGATTTGGCGAATCGTATCGCCTTGCTGCATCGGTGCGTTGCCCACAGGCACCAAAATATCGTCTTTATTGTCTTTAATCAGTATTCTTGTTACGTCCTGCTCGCTGGTATAGCGGTTAGCAATCACACTGAGACTGACACGGTCTTTGTTTTCTAAAGACAACCTTGCTTCATCAATCAGCTGGGCGACCATTTGCTCGCCTTTTAACGCACGACTTTTACTCAGCTGCTGGTCGGTACTGATGACCAACAACAGCGTCTGCAAACAAAAACTAACCAGAAGAATAATGGCAAACAACCCTTGCCGCGGCGCTAAATACGTCATGATATGTTAAACTTTTTTGGAGAAAAGAAATTAAAAAACGAGTCTATTGCTCATTTTTTGGCTAATTTTTGAACAATTGTAATGCGCGAATATTGATCGATATTCACGGAAAATCGATAGTATTTCATAGAAATCAGTCATCATATAAAATGCTACTATGTAAAATGGCACTTATTTATTGAGCTAAGTTTGAACGATGATACTATCGCGCGCTGCCTCATGATTATCGCTGCTATTTTTGCCACAGCATCGTTACCAAGGGGCCAGTTTAAGTCATCTACTATATCACCATAATAAGTCTTATAGCGTTAGTCGATTTATAAATTTATCATAATAACTTTGTTGCATTTCAGCAGATTTTAGGGGCTGATAAGCATTTTTGAACACCCATGATACTTTGCATGTCATCTATAGGCGCTGCTCAGTAAAACTGTTATTATTCCCAATCTTATATGAGCATACAAGGGACAATTGAGCCATGCCAAAAAATACATCTTATTCGTTACCAAAAGACAGCAAAGCATGGCAACAAGCCGTCGACTCTATTGCAGAATTATTACCTGATGATACCAATCTGCGAGATTTTGATGCGCTACAGTCGCTGCCTGTTTTTGCGCTCATTGTCGTGCTGCCTACTCAAGTATCAGCGATGGACATTCATCAATATGTTCAGTCTTGGGTCGATGAGCAGCCAAGTTGGCATTTGGTGACGGTCGCTGAGGATACTGAGGCGAGCTTTGTTAATATTACGGTCTCTGATACAGAGCCAACGGCAGCCGATGCACAGCGTCTGCCCTTTACCAATGCTCAAGTATACCGCTATTTGTTGGTACCTGTGACCGATACGCTGATGCACCCTGGCAAAAAGACCGCCGCCGCTCACATCATTGACGATCAGCTGACCACTCGTCTGCGCCATGACTTGTCTGAAGAATACAACCGCACACGCAGTGCGGATAGTACAGGCAATCTAGACATCGTCGATTGTCACATCCTATCGGTCGGTCATATGCTACGTACTCACAAGCTTGCCTGTTTTGACATGGATTCGACGTTGATTGAACAAGAGGTCATTGTAGAGCTGGCAAAAACGGCTGGTATTGGTGAGCAAGTTGAAGCCATTACTGAGGCGGCGATGCGTGGTGAAATTGACTTTGATGAATCATTTGCTCAGCGCGTGGCCTTATTAAAAGGTATCTCTACCGATGTGCTTGATGATATTTGCAACCGCTTGACGTTATCGGTCGGTGCCCGTACCACCATTAGTGCGTTAAAAGCCTTGGGCTACCATACGGTACTGGTGTCAGGTGGCTTTACTTACTTTGCCCGCTATATCGCTGAGCAGTTAGGGATTGACGAAGTCCATGCCAATGCCTTAGACATCGAAGAAGGAAAAGTGACCGGTCACATACAGCTTCCTATTATCAATGGTGCCAAAAAAGCCGCGATTGTCGAGCATACGGCTGAGCGCTTGGGGATCGAGATGTCGCAAGTGGTCTGTGTCGGCGATGGGGCTAATGACTTGCCGATGATGGCGCTTGCCGATTTAGGAGTGGCTTATCATGCCAAGCCCATCGTGCAAGCACGTGCTGATGCCGCGATCAATGTGACAGGACTTGAAGGGACGCTTTATGCACTTGGCTATCCAGCGCTCGCTCCTACTCAGTAATCGCTAAGTATTCTATATCATCCGTTAAGCTGGGTTAATGTCTGTCTCATTAAGCCAGCTTTTATGCGTTAACACATGTTTCATAAAATGATGTTGCTTTAATTTTTAAGTACGTTTCGTTGTAATAACGCCAGATATTTATTTTTAGATAACATTTATTCTCAGATAATAAAGGACTGTTCATGACGGCACCACAATCCCCACGGCCAAACCAGCCGTCAGTAGCAGAGCCATTAGACGCAAGCACGGTCCCCGTCTCTGTCCCTGTGTATACGAATAACCCAAAAGAGCTGCTAGGGGTTTATATCAAAGGCATGGCGATGGGTGCTGCTGATATCGTTCCTGGTGTCTCTGGTGGCACTATTGCATTGATTGCAGGGATTTATGAGCGCCTGATTAATGCGCTCAGTAGTATCGGCCCCAACCTTTGGCAGATATTTCGACAAGACGGCGGAATCAAAGGACTGATTGCGGTATGGCGACAAGTTGATGCGACATTTTTATTGTGTTTGATACTTGGTATTGCGACGAGTTTTGCTACCTTGGCTGGTATTATCAAATATTTGCTAGACAATCAACCACTGCTTATTTGGTCGTTCTTTTTTGGATTGGTGGTCGCAACGGTATTTATCTTATTAAGTGAGATTAAGCGCTGGAATATAGGACGTGTGGCGCTGTTTGCTGCCGGACTCATTGCTGCTGTGGTCATTAGTAGTCTGCCATTACTCGCGGCGACACCTAGCTTACCGTACTTATTTTTTGCAGGCGCGATTGCGATTTGCGCCATGATATTGCCTGGGGTCTCAGGGTCTTTTATATTGTTGTTGCTAGGTGCCTACGATACCGTATTGGAAGCCGTGCATACTCTTAACTTTACGGTACTATTAACTGTGATGGCGGGCATGGCAACTGGATTGTTATTATTTACCCGTGCTCTAAAATGGTTATTAGCCCGCTACTATCAAGCCACCTTGGCATTGCTGACCGGTTTTATTGCCGGCTCTTTGGTCAAGGTATGGCCATGGAAAGTAGATGTATTAGGCGCTCTTAACAGCGAGGCGATCAATAACGTTATGCCATGGCAGTATCCTACTGGTCCCCACTGGCTGACCACAGTTGGTCTTATGCTACTTGGTGCTATTTTGGTGTCGTTACTATCTTGGTGGGGCAGACGAACCAATAAGGCTTAACTGTTGATCCTCTGTGTGTAAATATTTGATTAAAAAGCCTCTGTTTGAACCATTACAACGGCTCCTACCCTCCCCAATATAAGCGCCCTTTTTTGCGGCGCTTAGCCTACCAGCTAACGATTAAAAATCGTACAAGCTATCCAAAAAAAAGCAACCTTAATCTAAAAAATCAAACGTCAACGGTTGTCGCAAAGTCGCCTAGCGCCTCTTTAGCTTTGCTCAGCAACCTTCCATAATAGTCTCATTGGAGTTCACCTTATGAATAGCGAGATGAATGATGGCAATGACTATTTTTTCTTTTATTGGCGTAGAGATGTGGAGCAGCTCAGCATGGCTAGGCTATAGCTTACTGGCAGGTATGATCGTGGCGCTCGCTCTATCATCGCAGCGTTGGCTGTTGCTATATCTATTTGGTGGTATGGTCTACTGGTTGGCTGTTGAGATGATACAGAATATCTTGGTAGGTCGTCCGATGCTGTCTGCGCTTTCGGAATGGCACCGTTACGTCATCGCGATGGGAATCAGCTGGTTACCTTTGGCCGGCTGGGTACTATACCGAGCACTACGCTACGAGGATGTGAGTCATGCAGTCAGTCGGCAGCGCAAGTTAGAAGCGGCTCGCTATGTCGAACATACGCCTGTTTACGATGATGATTATAAGCCACGCTTTCATTGATACTGCCATACTGATATGAATACCCTACCCATAACAGTGATATTTAATGTTACAAGATACTTAACGCTTTCTACTTAACTCCTAAAGAGTTGAAATCACTCAGTAGGTTATAATCTAATGATGTATTTATCATAGAAACTGGTATAAAGTACGATTTATTTTTATGCCCCATTCTTTAGGAGTTCCACTATGTTTACTATTCCTGTATTAGATATCAAATCTGACCCATTAGATGCGCTGCTAGCCGTGGTTGGCTATCGTCTGTCCATGCTCGCTGATAGCGACAACGAAGACGTCAAAGCACTCTTTGCCGATCGCAATGTCACGATTGAGTTTGCCAGCACCGAATCTGATATCGCGCGTTCTTTTCGCTTTGATAATGGACAATTTAGTCAACAAAGTGGTCATGCAAAAGCAGCAGATTTGACCATTACTTTCAAAGATTCTATGACGGGCGTCAAGCTATTGACCAAAGGTAGCTTGCCTGCATTTATGACTGCCGTGCAAGAAGGCAATCTAAGCATCGAGGGTGACTATAGCCTAATGATGTGGTTCAACAAACTTGCTAAGCATATCGTGCCAGCTGTTCCAGAAGAGTGTAAACCCTACCTCCAAAAAGCCAAGCCTTATGCGTATAAAGCACAGAAGTTTGCTGAGCACTGGGTGGGTTTTGCTAAGCATAAATTGGGCAAGTAAATAGCTGATCCTTTCCTATAAATGAGTAATGCATTGCATGATATTCACTGGTAAAATGGCTGAAATAGGATCAACTAGATAGTTGCTATTTATGTGCGCTATTGTGACAATTATACATGCTCTCTAGCAGTGTTCTGATTTTCTAAAAAGGTTGCGGTATACTATACGGCAACCTTTTTTATTACCTTATAAATGACAATAGACACATACATTGATACTACCTGAAGACACATACATTGATACTACCTGAAGACACATACATTGATACTACCTGATACCATTTAATTTTATAAAAGGATTTACCTTATGGCAGGACTGCTTAGCATCTCTGAACCAAACGCCGATAGCACAACTGACCTACTCAGCCAACCTGATACTCACAAAGCCGCTCGCACATACAGTCGTGACGACATCGCTCAGTTGTTTGATTTGCCTTTGATGGACTTGTTGTTAAAAGCCCAGACCATTCATAGAGAGCACTTTGTCGCTAACGAAATACAAATCAGTACGCTACTGTCTATTAAGACGGGTAACTGTCCTGAGGATTGTGGCTATTGCTCACAATCAGGTCATCATCGCGATACGACGAAACTGCAGGCAGAAAAACGCATAGAAGTGGATAAAGTCATCGCCGCGGCCAAACGCGCCAAGGCAACCGGTTCATCTCGCTTCTGTATGGGTGCTGCATGGAAACACCCAAGCGCCAAAGACATGCCTTATGTGGTCGAGCTCATCAAAGAAGTGAAAGCGTTAGGACTTGAGACTTGCATGACGTTAGGTATGCTCGATACCAATCAAGCGGCGCAACTCGCGGATGCAGGACTGGATTATTACAATCATAACCTAGATACCTCGCGCAGCTATTACGAGCAAGTCGTCAGCACGCGTAGCTATGATGAGCGCTTAGATACCATCGAAAACGTACGCAACTCTGGTATCAATGTTTGTAGTGGTAACATCGTTGGTATGGGTGAGAGCCGGGATGACCGTATTGATTGGGTGCATGAGCTCCTAAAAATGCCGAAAGCCCCTGAGTCGATTCCTGTTAACCTGCTAGTCCCGATTAAAGGCACACCGATTGGCGATAAAGTATTGGCAGAAGGCCAGTTATCAGTGCTAGAGTGGATTCGTACCATTGCCGTGGCACGTATTTGCTGCCCGACTAGTTATGTGCGTTTGTCTGCTGGCCGTGAAAGCTTATCAGATTCAGAGCAAGCCTTGGCATTTATGGCGGGTGCTAACTCCTTCTTTTATGGCGACAAGTTATTGACGACGGGTAATGCCAGTCAATCAGGCGACGACAGACTCATGCGTGAGCTTGGTCTCACCAAGCAGTTTGCCGCACCAAGAGCGCCCAAAGTATTGCCTGTGATGGATGCGATGAGCGGTCATCAATCGCAGATGGTATTGGCCGATTAGTTTGGCTGTGTGCGGCTAACAACAATGTATGAAAACAAGCCTGATATTACACGGCTGATAATAAGAGATTAAGTAATGGCAGATTATTTTAACTGGATTAAAGCTGCACACATCATCTCGGTGGTCTGCTGGTTTGCGGCGATATTTTATTTGCCGCGTCTGTTTGTCTATCATGCGATGAGTGACGATAGCATCAGCCAAGAGCGCTTTGCCATTATGGAGCGCAAGCTGTATCGCGGTATTATGACGCCATCGATGATAGCGACATGGATCTTCGGTCTATGGATGCTAGGACTGGGCTGGGATGTTTATAAAACCCAAGGCTGGCTACACGTCAAGCTATTATTGGTCGTACTGCTATCAGGCTATCATGGCGCTTGCGGCTTTTATCGCAAAAAACTGATTGATAACCCTCATTATAAATCCCATAAGTTTTGGCGCTGGTTTAATGAGGTACCTGTTTTTGCCTTGGTGATTATTGTCATTTTAGTGGTCGTTAAACCATTCTAAAATCCAGTCGAAATGCTTATAACTGATGACCTACCAATAAAAAGCGTCCGCCACTTCCATAAGTGACGGACGCTTTTTTATTCGTTTTTTGGACTGTCTACCAAATATTATAGATCAAATACTAGGGCGCATGATTTGATAGACATTGCTCAAATCATAAACACGATAACGCGCCGGCTCACGGCGGTTTTCACCAGCATAGCTTAATATCAATGCTTGCTTAGCACGCTCATCGACCCAACCGACGAACAGTCCACTGTGCTCAATGCCATTGTAGCCATGATTAATATAGTAAAGCCAGTCACCTGCCTCAATCTCACTGCTACTAGCATAAGGCCCTTGCGCATACGTGCCTTTATGTATGGTATTACGCGAAACTCCCGCTCGATTAAACACCGCATTCAAATAATCCCAGCAGCCGCCTTTGATAATCGTCCGCTCATTCAGTGCCATTTTACGTGCCGTGCTGACCACTTCGCGGGCAGCCATACTGCTTTGCGTCTCCGCACTACTCAATAGCGGTAAATACTCGCTATCGACATTGTCATAACTCCCCGATAAAAATGCTGGCAACACGGTGGGTGACTGACGCTGCATTTCAGGATAACGGTAAGTGGTACTTAATGCTGGCTGATTGCCATAACTGCTCATGCTATCATTGCTATATGATGGTGAGCGCGCGCGTTGAATAGTAGATTGTGTACTGACTTTGACGGAGGGAACTGCTGGATAAGAAGACATATAGCGCGCACTAGAGTCAGACTGGACGGACTTTTGAGCGATAAGGGCACTCATACTATCTGCATGGGCTTGTATGCTACAAGTGAATAATAATAAACTGCACGACGCTGCGACTGATGACATAGGCAAACGCGACATGACTAACTCCTGATCAAAAAAGTATCAATGACAGTATGCATAATAGTGAAGATTGAATTTTGTAATCTTACTTATAAACCATTTAGACAGGCATCTGCAAGAACTATTCACCTTAGATTGGCGATAGACGGTATAAAAATCATGACGAATGGTCATAATAAAGAAGAGCGTTCAGAAGGGTCAAAGAAGACAAAGCGCGGTGGTGTTAGATAGGATAGAGACTGGAGTGACTTTTGATGAATCAAGCGACTGAGGCGTAAAAATACTAATCACTACTCATTTTAATATTTACGTGGCGTTTTGTCAGTGCTTGCCCTTCTAATATGGCTTTAGTCACTTTCGCCTCTTGGGCACTCTCAAAACCAGTAATATGATACTTGCGTGCCTCACTGCTATCGACAATCTGCAGCCCATCACCGATAAGCACAACTTTATCGTCGTCAGTCAAATGAATGTGTTCACGTTTGCCTAGATTGTCATGTACCAACTCATCCGCTCGCACCCATAATGTACCGCTACTAATCATGCCACTCATGGCTTTTTTATGCTGCTGACGTTTTTTGTTAAAAATAAAACTACCGACGATAAGCAGTGCCAGCGCACCGATAGCCAATCGCTCAGACAATAAGCTCATTGCCATAGCGACTGCCACCGCCCCTATCAGTAATGCAGATCCAAACCAAAACATACCGTTGTCAGCATTATTCGGCTGACCCTGTAAGGTGATTTTGGCGCCATCATCAGTCAGCTTGAGCATGCATTGTTACCTATTGCGAAATGTAAAAAGTGTTTTTTATGAAAAAACTGCCTATCAGAAACCAACAGGCAGTTATCAAAACTAAAAATAAAGACAGCAAGTTTTATCTAAATACCAGACTACCAACCAAGTGCAGTCTGCTGCATTTTAATCAATTCAGCAATGCCTGTTTCAGCCAATGACAGCATAGCGTCTGCTTGAGCGCGAGTGAACGGCTTTTCTTCAGCCGTACCTTGAAGCTCAATAAACTCACCTTTTTGAGTCATAACAACGTTTAGGTCGGTATCACAGCTAGAGTCTTCTTCGTAGTTCAGATCCAGATAAGCTTCACCACCTTTCATACCAACAGAAACCGCAGCAACCAATCCAATCAGCGGATCAGCTTTGAGTTTTTTGCTCTTTTGGATAGTTTCTAACGCATCGATCAGTGCAACTGCCGCACCAGTGATACTGGCCGTACGAGTACCGCCATCCGCTTGCAATACATCACAATCAAGATAGATGGTGTTTTCACCAAGCTTACTTAAATCAATCATGGCGCGCAAGCTACGACCGATCAGACGCTGGATTTCCTGCGTACGGCCTGACTGCTTGCCGCGAGCCGCTTCGCGTTGATTGCGAGTATTGGTTGCGCGTGGCAGCATACCGTATTCGGCGGTTATCCAACCTTTACCTTTACCTTTGAGCCAGCGCGGTACACCAGATTCGACACTGGCCGTACATAGCACTTTGGTATCGCCAAAACTGACCAATACTGACCCTTCAGCATGCTTAGTATAGTGGCGCTCAAAGCTGATAGAACGAAGTTGGTCAAGTTCACGATTGTCAATACGCATAAAAATTCCTAGTACAATATTATAAAAGCAGTGTCATAAAAGTACGCTATCAGTGGCTAATAAGCAGACCGACAGGTATCTGGTAGACTAAAATCTTAAGATATCCTAACGTGACAGCGGCGCAATGGCAAGATTCACGCCCGCCATTGCGCCGTCAGTTAGGCAATAATGGACGATAGAGGCTATTCTAAGCCTTCCATCTTACGCAATTCTTTACGTAGGATTTTGCCAACGTTCGACTTTGGTAATTCGTCAACGAACTGTATGTGACGCGGACGCTTGTAGCCAGTCAGTTGTTTTTTGCCGTACTCAAGCAGCTCTTTTTCGGTGACATCGCCTTTTTTGACCACAAATAGTTTTGGCTCTTCACCGCGCTCATCATTAGGAACGCCAATGGCACCGCACTCTACCACAGCTGGATGCTCACTCATGGCTTCTTCGATTTCATTTGGATACACGTTAAAACCAGATACCAAGATCATGTCTTTTTTGCGATCAACAATTTTGATAAAGCCTTTTTCGTCCATAATGCCAATGTCACCGGTTTTTAGGTAACCACTAGCGGTAAAGGACTCGGTTGTTTCTTTTGGACGGTTTTGATAACCAATCATCACCTGTGGACCTTTGACGCATATCTCACCGCGATCACCCAGCGCGACGACGTTTTCTTCTTCATCGATGAGCACGACATCGGTGCTAGGTGCAGGAATACCAATCTTGCCAGTAAACTCTGCGATGGTCATTGGGTTAAAAGCAACGACTGGTGACGTCTCAGATAATCCATAGCCTTCAACGATAGGTAGACCTGTGATTTTATGCCACTCTTTGGCAACGCTCGGCAATACGGACATACCACCGCCGATAGAGGCTTTTAGATTAGAGAAATCTAGGTCTGCAAAGCTGTCTTTGTGCACTAAGCCATTAAATAGCGTATTCACAGCTGGGATAAAAGAAGGTTTGTATTTACCCATCTCTTTGATAAGCCCATCGAGATCGCGCGGGTTAGGAATAAGCAAGCCTGTATAACCCTGGTACATGCTACACATACCGCATACCATAAATGAGAACACATGATACAACGGCAGTGCTGTCAAGATGACATCTCTGCTGTCTATATCATCTTCGAATGCACTATTCATCAGTGCACTAACCTGTAGCATATTGGCGACTAAGTTGCCATGAGATAGCATTGCCCCTTTCGCCACGCCTGTCGTCCCGCCTGTATATTGTAGTAATGCCACATCACTCAAGTTCAACTCAGGACGCTCATAATGACTGGCAGAGACTGCGCCCAATGCTTCCTTAAAGCTCACGCTATTTGGGATTCGATAAGGAGGAATCATTTTTTTGATATGACGAGCGACGAGGTTGACCACGACCCCTTTGACCGTACCCAGCATATCCCCAATCTTACAGACGACAACATGCTCAATCTGCCCTTTATCTTCGGCATCTTGATAGGTTTTCGCAAAATTCTCAACGATGAATAAGGCTTTGGCACCACTGTCATGGAGCTGATGGGACAATTCGCGACTGGTATATAAAGGGTTTACATTGACGAGTATCATACCAGCGCGAATGACACCTAACGCGATGATCGGATACTGCAAGAGGTTGGGCATCATAACCCCAACCTTATCGCCTTTAACCAACCCTAGCGATTGCAAATAACTGGCAATCTGGCGGCTATATAGGTCCAATTGCTTAAAACTAATCGAGGCGCCCATGCAGATATAGGCCGTTTTTTGGCCATAACGGTTAAAATTACGCTCAAACACATCAAGTAAAGAGGTACTGTCCTCTGGCATCTCAATCGTAGCATCAATGCTATAACGCTCATAAGCGCTCAACCATGGACTGTCACTGGCGATAGTCGGCATAGTAGGGAATGCATTGTCTTGATAAATATACTCAGATGCATTGCCTTTATCACTGGTGCCAGCGTTATTATCTGTTGTCTCTTTATTGATATTGTCCGTCATAATTTTCCTTAAATATTACTGTTAAAAACATAGAATACTTTATATAAAAACTCTGTTTTTTTGATGGTGTAATGTTTGATGCAGCATGGTGAAATCGTATTAAATGAGCTCACAGGTCAGCGTAGCTATATCATTTTTATAGTAATCGCTTTGCAAGTCATATTGAGTAAAATCATCACTCTATTATAAATAAATGCAAAAATCTCTTGGCTGGCACTATAGCATTTTTACTAAAAATTCTCTATCTATACTCCTTATGCCCCACTATTCACAACAGGCACAAAGACAAAAAATGATAAGGCAGCACGAGACAACCTTATCATTTTGGTTATAACAATAACTAAATCTGGTTACTCAGCATATTACAAGTACCAATCAATCATAGAGGTACTTATAAATAGCCAGTGATAAAACCCCATCTAAACATAAGCCTTCGTAGATTAACCGTGGTTTTTCTCTTCGAGTGCTCGTAAGTCTTTACGTAAGATTTTACCGACGTTCGATTTTGGTAGCTCGTCAATAAACTCAACATGGCGAGGACGTTTGTAGCCAGTTAGGTTTTCTTTGCCATACTCAATGACTTCCTCTGCGGTCAGACTGGCGTCACTACGTACCACATAAATTTTGGGCACTTCACCACTCTTCTCATCATCAATGCCAATAACCCCGCATTCCAAAATTTTTGGATGGGTGGACATGGCGTCTTCTACTTCATTTGGATACACGTTGAAGCCTGAGACCAAAATCATGTCTTTTTTGCGATCGACAATCTTAAAGTAACCGTCTTCATCCATGATACCGATATCGCCTGTGCGGAAATAACCGTCAGACGTCATAACCTCAGCGGTCGCGTCATCACGCTTCCAGTAGCCTTTCATTACCTGCGGACCACGAATACTAATCTCACCACGCTCACCCAAGGCCACTTCATTGCCTTCTTCATCCAAGACAGCCATATCAGTGGCAGGCATTGGCAAGCCGATGTTTCCTGAGAACTTACCCGTACCATGCGGGTTCGCTGAGGCAACTGGCGAGGTCTCTGACAGACCATAACCCTGAACGATGATATTGCCCGTTACCTGCTCCCATTTGGTCGCCGTGTCTTTGAGTACTGCCATACCGCCGCCCATGGACATCTCAAGCTTGCTATGATCTAACGATTGGAATTCTTCGTTATTGGCAAGCGCGGTAAATAAGGTATTTACTGCTGGAAAAAACGCAGGTGGATAGTCTTTATATGCTTTGATAAGGCTTGGTAGATCACGTGGGTTTGGTACTAGCAGACCGATACAACCACGGTATAGACCAAACATACCGCAGACCGTAAACGAGAAAATATGATATAGCGGCAGAGCCGTCATAATCACTGGCTGCTCATTACTCTTCTCAAACTTATCAAAAGCATCGCCTAAGTAGGTATCGCTTTGGATCAAGTTAGCCACCAAGTTACCATGCGTTAGCATAGCGCCTTTGGCCACCCCTGTCGTACCGCCCGTGTACTGAAGTACAGCGACATCATCGAGGCTGATATTGTTAGGACGTTTATAGCTTTTAGCAGAAAAAAGGTTCATTGCTTTTTTGAACTTGACGCTGCCTTTGATATGATAAGCAGGCACCATTTTTTTGACGTGACGTACCACGGCATTGACAATAAAGCCCTTGAGCGGACTCATCATATCACCCATTGAGGCAACTACGACATGATCGACTAAGTCTTGGCCGATATCTTCATAAGTTTTGGCAAAGTTCTCAAGCAAAATCAAAACTTTGGTATCTGAATCTGTTAACTGATGTGACAGCTCTTTGCTGGTATAAAGTGGGTTGACGTTGACCAATGTCATACCAGCACGTAGCACCCCTAGCACCGCAACTGGTAGCTGCAAAATATTAGGCATCATTACTGCCACTTTATCGCCTTTTTGTAGTCCTAATGACTGAAGGTAAGCGGCAACTTGTTTACTATAGAGATCCAACTCTTCGTAAGACAGCTTAACATCCATACAGACAAACGCCGTTTTGCCTGCATGATTGATAAAGTTTTGCTCAATGATATCAATCAATGAGGTGTTGGCTGGCGGCATATCAATATCATACTGAATGCCAAGTTTTTCGTATGTTTTGAGCCATACTTTGTCGTTGCGACGAATCAGGTTACCTTGATCTTCCATAATCTTTTCTCTCCTAGTAATAATACATTACCGTCAGCTCATGCAAATCACAGTGTGATAAACAGACGAAAAATCAGAGCGCAGTCTCACCATCATGATGACAAGCGAGGCTGCGATATAGTCGTAAGGTGATGAGCAAACAATGTAGTGGTAAATAGCCCTTTGTTCATTAACATACACACTTTATATAGACTACTCAATACAAAAGATTGTTATACGAGTTCTCAAACTGGCTTGACGGCTGATATTTTCATTAATATCAATTATTTGTACCAACAAAAACTGGTCATGTCACTGAATTTTACCCACAGTATCTCTTTTATTTTAGACACAATATTTACATAATAAAACTGCCTTCGCCTGTGCTCTCGAGGGCATCAGCTGGCCCAGTGAGCGCCGTAAAGTTACATCAAGCTCCCTCTTTGTCGCTGCTCGGTTTAGCTGCGCTGGTTCTGTCACTAATTCGGCACTGTCACTCTAAGACATTTATTAAAAACAAATGTTAGTTTTACTATACTTAACTTTATCTATAAAAGCCACGTACGGGGACATGGTAAGTAAAGTCTATAAAAGCCAGTATAAGCACGTCATGAGCTGTCGTATATTCTGATACATGTCTTTTTAATTGGATCAATATCCTTTACGATAGCACTATCTTATTTTTGCATAAGTATCGAGCCGAACCTAAATGAGCATACGGTGCGGTTCACATTCATACTATGCCTGGCTATATAAACCATACTAATTAAAAACTCATAAGCGAAGTCTATTTTATGTCTGATGTTGTTGATCCTACTATTGCCCCAATCATTCCTAATGAGCCGATGGATACTCGCTCAGTGGCAGAGTTCACTGAGCAGGCCTACCTCAATTATGCCATGTACGTCATCATGGATCGGGCGCTACCAAATATCGCTGACGGCCTAAAACCTGTTCAGCGCCGTATTGTCTACGCCATGAGCGAGCTTGGGCTAAAATCCTCTGCTAAGGCAAAAAAATCTGCACGTACGGTCGGTGATGTGCTCGGTAAATACCATCCACATGGTGACAGCGCGTGTTATGAAGCCATGGTATTAATGGCACAGCCGTTCAGCTATCGCTATCCGCTTATCACGGGTCAAGGTAACTGGGGTAGTCCTGATGATCCTAAGTCCTTTGCGGCCATGCGTTATACCGAAGCCAAAATGTCTGCTTATGCCAACACCCTACTTGCAGAGTTGGGACAAGGCACGGTCGATTGGCAAGATAACTTTGACGGCACGATCCAAGAGCCAACCACACTACCCGCCCGCCTGCCCAATATTTTATTAAACGGCACCACAGGAATCGCGGTTGGCATGGCAACTGACATTCCGCCGCATAACCTTAACGAAGTGGTACGTGCTGCTATTCGTTTATTAAAAAATCCTGAGCTGTCTGTTAAGCAGCTTACCCAGTCAATACCAGCACCAGATTTGCCAACGCCAGCTGAAATCATCACTAGCAAAAAAGACTTGCAGACGATGTATGAAACAGGGCGTGGAAGTTACAAAATGCGCGCGACTTTTCATATCGACCCCAAAGAGAAGAATTTAGTCATTATTGACGCGCTGCCTTACCAAGTCTCAGGCAACAAAATCCAAGAGCAAATCGCCAAACTTATGACCGATAAAAAGCTACCTTGGGTGACGGATATTCATGATGAATCAGATCATGAGAACGCTTGTCGTATCGTATTAGAGTTGCGCTCAACGCGCGTCGATGTCGATCGCGTTATGAGCCATCTGTTTGCTAGCACCGATCTTGAGAGCAACTACCGCGTCAATATGAACATGATTGGCCTCAATGGTAAGCCGCAGGTCAAAAATCTAAAAGAAACCTTAGAAGAATGGCTCATTTGTCGCCGCTCAGTGGTCACACGCCGTCTGCAATATCGTCTTGATAAAATCGATAAGCGCTTGCACGTCCTTGCAGGTTTGCTAATTGCGTATCTCAATATCGATGAAGTGATACGTATCATTCGTGAAGAAGACGATCCAAAAGCAACATTGATGCAGGACTATGACCTGACTGACATTCAGGCCAATGCTATCTTGGATATTCGTTTGCGTCAGTTGGCAAAGTTAGAGGAAATTGAGCTACGCCGCGAGCAAGATGAACTCGCTACCGAACGCGCCAACATTCAGGATTACTTGGACAATCCAGATAGTCTGACCAATCTGATGATTGAAGAGCTCACCGCCGATATGAAAGAACACGGCAATGAGCGTGTGTCGCCATTAGCAGAACGCGAAGAAGCACAAGCATTAAAAGAGTCAGACCTCGTACCGAGCGAGCCGGTCACCGCTATCCTATCGAAAGCGGGCTGGATTCGCGCGGCCAAAGGCCATGATGTCGATGCCGCTGGTATGAGTTATCGCTCAGGGGACAGTTATCAAGCGCACGTGCGCGGCAAGTCCAATGAGAAAATTTACGTCCTCGATAGTACAGGACGCAGCTATAGTATTGATACGCACAACCTTGCCTCCGCGCGTGGTCAAGGCGATCCGCTGACCAGTGTGTTAAAACCACCAGCAGGTGCCAGCTTTGAGCAGCTATTGACTGGTGCTGACGATCAACGCATCATTCTTGCCAGCTCGCAAGGTTATGGCTTTATCAACACCCTTGGTAATTTAGACAGCAATCAAAAGGCAGGCAAGAATGTCATTAACCTCGCTGCCGATAGTCGCCTGCTGTCTGTCGCTCGTATCGATGCGCCAGTAAAAATGGCGGATAACACTGACGACGAGACCACCAAGTTAGAGATAACGCCTGACCATGTCGCAGTGGTAACCAATGCCGGATATCTACTAATATTTGCCCTCGATGATTTGCCCGAACAGGCTCGCGGTAAAGGTAATAAACTGATTAAGCTGAAAGATGATGAAGAAGTGCTGGCTATTACGCCACTCAGTTTACAAAACAGCCTCGTCATTACTGCTGGCAAACGCCACGTGACACTCAAGCCAAATGACTTGGCTAACTATACGGGCACTCGCGGTAATCGCGGCGGACGGTTACCACGAGGCTTTCAGAATGTAACGAGTGTTGAAATAGCAGGATAATTCCTAAGCCCAGTTCAGTAGAATGAATTAAGGAGTAACAAAACATGACTTTAAACACTTATTCAGTCGACCTGCTTTATAGGTAAATCAAAAACAGCTCATTCTCAGCAAAAAGCCGCCCATACACAATGTATGGGCGGCTTTTTTGTACTAATAAAGGTTTGTATTACCAAGAACAAAAATTTGTACTACAGCAGAAAAATGTCTGACCATATTTGAATATTAAAACTAAGAGCCGCCGAAACTAGAAACGATTAAAAGTAGAGTGAAAAAACACAGTTGTAGCGAACAGATACGCTCCATTTACATATCGTTAAGCAGTTCATCTGTGAACAGCGCATCCATAAAACTTGTGATTCGATCTTTCGGCATT
Organism: Psychrobacter sp. UBA2514; assembly: GCF_002341255.1. NCBI lineage: Bacteria > Pseudomonadati > Pseudomonadota > Gammaproteobacteria > Moraxellales > Moraxellaceae > Psychrobacter > Psychrobacter sp. UBA2514. The sequence goes on along the minus strand of NZ_DDNS01000014.1, from coordinate 39,639 downwards.
AGGTAGGGATTAAAGTCAGTACCTGCCGAAAAATGTCTGAGGGTATGTACTTCATATTCAGGAGTTGGTGTTAAGTATCTGATCAAAAATCCATCCCATTTACGTGTCTCTACCTCTTTAATATCTACAACATGGATAAAAAGATGTGGACGTTCCGTGATAATCCTCGTTATCAGCTCGTTGACATCAAGTCTTGAACCTTCAATATTTTGAATAATATAGTTGTCGTTGATGGCCAGTGCTGAGGTTATACCGCTTTTCTCGTTGTTTCGTCTTGCTATCTCAAAAGTACGGGCCATTTTCACGCCATTATCTTTTTCGCGGTTTTTGCCAATATACGTTAGACTGATGAGAATGTGAGCACCGTTTTTATTTCTCTCGTCTAAAATCATTCCCTTCTCTCTTCTAAATTAGAATTCAATAAATCTACGCATAAGGTATCTAATTAAAAATCCATTTAACTTAAGATACTATTTAAGAATTACCCTAATCAATAGCCCCTTATTTTTTTGTTATATAGTTGCTAATTAATAACCTTAAGTTATTAATTCTCGAAGACCCATCTTGTATTTTTATTCCAATTCCACTCAAAAAAAATCTAAAAACAGCATCTATAATATCTTTCTCTGAGAGTTCTGTAGCGAGAACAACTCATCAACTCTTTCTTCACAAACCTTTTCAGTCATTATGTCGTTATAATTTTTTTTGATCTGCAAAAATCTCATGTAAAAAGTTCTCAATCTGACTACTTCTCATAAGGTAAGGGTTATAGTCAGCACCTGTCGAGAAGTTTCTCAAAGCATACAATTCATCTTCATTACTTGACGTTAAATGTTTGATTAAAAAACCATCCCATTGGCGTGATTCTATTTCTTCTATGTTGATAATGTTAGGAAAAATAGTTGGATGCTCGTCTAATATCTTGTGCAAGGCAGTACTGATAGCAGGTCTTGTTCCCTGAAAGCTTTGGACAAAATAGCCTTCACTGATAACTAAAGCTGAAACGATGCCGTTTTCTTCGAAATACCTTCTCCAATACTCAAGTGCACGAGTCAACTCGATGCCTGAGTCTAGATCGACATTTCTGGCGATATATGTCATGTTGATAAGAATGTGCTCGCCATTTCTTTTTCTGTTCTCTGAAGCATGGCTTGTCGTTGTATGCATAAGAAACCCTATTTGCAAAATACTTATCTAAATTAAGATACTCTTTATTATAAAATATAATCAATGAAATTATTACGTTTTGACCGAATTTTTACCATCTATTATTATTTTTTAAATTGTGAAATGACCTTTTTAATGAGATAGGACACCAGTATTTACTGCCGCGAATTTTACTACAAATGTTGGTGAAAACTGTGTGATTGTATTATTCTAATAGCTCAAAAGCCTAATCTATATCTGACTATAATTACTATTTTTTAATCCAAAAATAGCAATTACTAAGCTCTCCTTGATCGAAAATCTCGAGTTTTCAATGTTTTGAATAAAATAATGATCCTTAATGACAAGCGCTGAAGTGATATTGCTTTTTTCGTTATTTTTTCGTGCCGTCTCAAAGGTACGAGTCAGCTTTATGCCATTATCTTTCTCACGATTTTTACCGATATATGTGAGGCTAACCAGAATATCTGCACCGTCTTTATCTCCCTCCTCCAAAACTTCAGTAGCAGATTCTGAGATGTAATCAATAACTTTATGCATAAAAGATTCCAATGGTCAAAAGCCGCTTTAAATTAAGATATCCTTTACTCTAAAGTACAATCAACAACATTTTGTATTTTTTAGTAGGTTTTTACCCGTTATTACTATTTTTTTCTAGAGAGGCAACGTTGCAGTTTCAATAAGATAGCGTACTCCCACTCCTATCGCTACATCGTAGTACTACAGATTTTGATACATTCAGTGCGGTAGTCTTGTCTGATAAAAAATAAAGCTGAACTATTTTTCGCTATAACACTAATTCAGCCCCAAAATAGGAATCACCAAATCTTCTTCATCAGTGAGGTGTTGCGACAGTAACTCACTTGCATCCATTAAGCGCTGATGCAATTGCTCAACCAGCGCTTTATCTTCAGTATTGCTTGATGCTAGCCTGCTATTTAGCACTTGCAGCTCATTAAGCAGTGTATCCAAATGCACATGATCACGATCTAATATCTCAAACCCTGCTTTTAGTTGAGGGTACATGCGCATGAACTGTGGAAAGTAGCCTGTATCTTCAATATTATGGTGCTGATGTAATTTAAAAATATATTGATTAATCCGTGGTGAGATTTGTGAGCGGTATTCTAACCATTCAATATCACCTGAACGATAGGCATCACTGATTTGGATAAGAACGTGTTGGCGTTTACGTATGTCAGCGTGAATACTTAGCCAAAACGATGTCTTATAAACATAGTCGTTACTGAACCATTGATCTGGTGGCAGTTTGTCATACAAAAATAGCCATTCTGATTGTAATCGGCTCTCAGGGTGACGTGGCATAGACGCATCGAGCGTGTTATCTGCTATGGCATCATGATTTGATTTTGGGGTAGAAGCAGTCATAATCTTGTCCCTATAAATTATTTTGCTTATTCAATTTTCTCTATAAGTGCTTGAGTCGTTATCAATAAACCCTCTTTAAAGAACTTAGCTCAGAAAACGACATAGTAATTTATTAGATAAAATTCATTAGATGAACTAAAAAAATATTTAATTTAAGTGTAGTCTATATATAGTCTAAACATAGAAGATCAACGGTATCTTCGGTAATACGTTAGCAATTTTATGAATCATCAAAGTGAATAGCGTAAGACCCATGCGTTACACAACCTAGTCAAAACCATCCTCATTTTTGGCTAATGAGGCTGTAGGATAAGACGAATAATAAAGTCGCTCGGGCATTAGTAATCAGCTACTATTACCTTTAGTAGCAGCGCTTAAAATGTAAAGGATCATCATGTTTATCGAAGATAAAATTGCTCAAGAAAGTATGAATACCAAATTTTCTACACCTAAAATCATCTTTTTTGATATCGATGATACCCTGAGCCGTAGCGGTATCATCGCTGAACATAATAAAGCGACTCTTGAACAACTGGCAGACACTGATATCAAACTGGTGATTTCAACTGGGCGCTCCAAGGCCATATTGCCTGAGGATATCTTAGCATTGCTTGATGCAGATATATTGGATGCCATTATTTGTATGAATGGACAGTATAGCTTTGATAAAAAGGGCCGAATCAGCCACTATCCATTGTCAGATGAGCAAACAGATAAAATCGTGCGTCTTTGCCAGCAGAGCGACTTGATTCATAAGTTTGACTCTGCTACTCATATCGCATGGTCAGATGAAAACGACCGCTTGCGTGAATTCAATGCTATCACACCCAACTCTATTCTTGACCCTGAGTATTACAAGTCAAATATCGTCTATCAATGCTCAGTATTTTTTAATAATCAACAAGAAAAAATGCAAGATATCGACTTTGCGCAGTATGATTTAAAACTGGTGCATTGGCATCAAATCGGTGCAGATATATTGCCAATAGAGGCATCAAAAGCTCGCGGTATCAAAGATGTCTGCGAATACTATGCGGTAGATGTTAGCGAGTGTATGGCGTTTGGCGATGGTATGAATGACTTAGAAATGTTTGATTTGGTTGGGTTTGCCGTGGCGATGGGAGATGCTCAGCCCGCTCTGATAGAACGAGCAGATTTTGTCACAGGTACGATTGAAGAGTATGGTATCCAAGCCGTTCTTGAGCCGTTCTATACTGCCGCGTCCATCAAATAAATTCTTATTTGAGCATGTGTTACGTACCTATCAACATTCTGTCAAAGCGTCGTTGGACTACCATCAACAGTCATTGAATCTTCGGTGATAGCGGCGCTCAGTCATTGCGTCGCATCCTTTGCCATTCTGGTGTAGCTAATTATTATGTTAAGTTCCAAGTTCTTGGCGCTATTTGACGCTTGAACCTTCGCTTATCCTTATACTTGTAATAGCATAGGTCTATACGGCCATTACTTGTCTCACCCTTGGCAATACTCTAGAAAACCCACTCAGCATTGACTGTCTTTAAACCAATTTTCATTACTCATTTGATTCGTATTATTAGCGACCTTTATTAGCATAACTAAGCATCGTCTTGATAATAGCCCTTTAAATTGTCTAAAGTAATAACCATAATAGTTTTATTAGCGACATCAGGCATCGACTGCCTGATTATTTTTATCAACTTCTTGATTTGCATTATTTTTATCTAGGAGAAGTATTTTGACCCATTTATCATCGTCCCGTCCAGACAATCCAATTCGTATCGGACGTATAGTACCAAAGGCATTATTAGCGGCAGCTATTGGCTTGGCATTATCCAGCTGTAGCAATTCTGACAATGCGGCAGATGCTAGCGCTGCGGCGAGCACTGAGGCGCTCAATTTGTATAACTGGTCAGAATACATGCCACAAGAGATTTTGGATGGTTTTGAGGAAGAAACTGGCATCGCAGTCAATTATACGACGTTTGATTCAAACGAAGCGATGTACGCCAAACTTAAACTGCTCGATGATTCTAGCCAGTATGATTTGGCCATTCCATCGACTTATTATGTCGAAAAAATGGCCAAAGAAGGGCTACTGCAAGAGTTAGATAAGTCTAAATTAAGTAACTTTAAAAACCTCGATACGTCATTTACCAATACCAAAGTCGATCCTGACAATAAATACTCTATACCGTACATGTGGGGTAGCACCGGTCTTGCGATCAATGGCGATAGTGTCGATCCTGCAACTGTGAATAGCTGGAACGACCTATGGGATCCTAAGTACAAAGGTCAGGTGATGCTTACCAACGATGTGCGTGAAGTGTTCGGTATGGCGTTACTGACGCTAGGCTACTCGGGCAACAGTAGCAATCCTGATGAAATCAAAGCGGCTTACGACAAGCTTACAACGTTAATGCCAAACGTCAAAACGTTTAACTCTGATGCGACACGTATGCCGTACATCGAAGGTGAGACGTCTCTTGGCATGACGTGGAATGGCGAAGCGGTCATGGCGAATGACGAAGGTCTAACGAGCCTGGCTTATAAATATCCAACTGAAGGCGCTATCTTGTGGATGGACAACTTTGTCATTCCAAAAAATGCCAAACAGGTTGATGCAGCACATAAATTTATTGATTACTTATTGCGTCCTGAAAACGCCAAAATCGTGAGTGAAGAAATTGGTTATGCCTCACCAAACCAGGCAGCACGAGAGCTGATGGATGAAAGCGTTCGCAACAATCCGACGATTTACCCATCTAAAGACGTGTTAGCCAAAGCGGAATTCCAAGAAGATGTGGGCGATGAAGCACTACAAGTGTATCAACAATACTGGGATAAGCTAAAAACGGGGCGCTAATAGCCATGGTTTAATACCTTTAAAATAAAGTAAATCTTTAAGAAAAAACGCTGATCCTAAATGGTCAGCGTTTTTTGTGCGTTATAAATGCAAATCTGTCTCGCCGCCCTGCTCTTTCATCCGGCGCTGCTCACGGCGCTGATAACCCAGCCCAGATGCAGCAAACCAGTGTGGCTTAGAGGTTTGTAACAGATCACTCAATTGCTGCAACTGGGTTTGCAACGTCTGTGTTAACCAAAAATACCCCTGCCACTCAAATGCTAAGTGCTGCACACTTGGATATTCTGACACAGCAATACGAGTAATCGGGCGAAACACTTCATCGCTTGGACTTCGGAGTACCGCCGCCATATGCTGCATGGCTTGCGTTAATTCGTGCTGATAATGTATCAGTAACACGTGGTTTTCTTCATCAATTTCGATATTCGCCAAACGCGGAGCAGCGCTTAATAATAAATCAATCGTTCCGATAATATTACGATGGGTACGCTGAATGGTCTCTAGCGTCTCTTTTTCGATTCCTGACTCACTTGCTGTCGCGGCGATATGTGGACGCACAGCCAGCAGGCGTTTGTTGATTTGCTGTAGCGCTGTTACCAACTTCCTATCAACGGGTACTTCTTTAATAGGAAAGGCGATTGGGTTTGATTTTTGAGTAGCATTGTCCATTAACCCATCCGCTGCATCAATATGATGACCCACGCCAGCATAGAGACTGCTACAAGCGTCAAGATTACTACTCAATAAAAACCGCCACATCAACGTTGATTTGAGCGGTAAAATCAGCGTCACTGCTACCGAAACACCTGTACCCAGTAAGATATTTAGCGCGCGGTAGATGCCATCTTGACCGATGCTGTTGTGACCCAAGTCAGAGACAATCATCAACATAGTGATACCCGTTAGCAGCCCTGTATATCCGAGCTTTCTGACGGCTAAATAGCCAATGATGCCGCTTAATATACCGATAAGTGCATAATCGATCCATAGCCATGCACCTGCATTTTGAATGAACCACAGCACCCCAAGGGCCGTACCTATGCCTAATAGAGTACCCAAGACACGCTCTTTGGCTTTGGTATAGATAGCGCCTTGATACTGCAATAATCCCAAAATAATAAAAACCGTAATGGTGGTCCACTCACCATGCGGCAGGTTGGTGAGTTTATTGGCCAGTAACGCCAATATGACAGCCGTTCCTAAGCGAATGGCGTGCAAGACGTCGGCATGTTGATAGCGAACATAAGGCTCAGTAAATGGAGCAGTAATAAGCTGGTAAAGGGTTGATTTCACGCAAGGCTACTCTTTTTAGTGAATAAACGAGTTTTAGTGGATAAATGAGGTAAACGATAAAGCATATAGGGTACGCAAAAACATGCTAGCAGTCGAGCCTCGATTTACCAAGCATCACTCAAAAAAAACGCCTTTTGTCTGATAAAAGACAAAAGACGTTTACATCACAAACCACTAATAAATCGTGGAATCTAAATCGAGGTAATTATACTTCTAAAAAGTCTAGTATACCTTCTGCTGCTTCGCGGCCTTCCCAAATAGCCGTCACGACCAAATCAGAGCCACGTACCATATCACCACCTGCAAAAATTTTGGGATTCTGCGTTTGGAATTTAAAGGTTTGTTTTTCTGCAGCCAACACTCGACCAGAGCTGTCCATTGCCACTTGCTGCGACTCGAACCAATCAGCAGGACTTGGTCTAAAGCCAAATGCCATAATCACGGCATCACATGGGATAATCTCTTCAGAATTAGGAATCGGCTCAGGGCGCTGACGTCCGCGGTTATCTGGCGCACCCAGGTGCGTCGTGACTACTTTTACCCCATTGACCTTACCGTTTAAGCCAATGATTTCAGTAGGCTGGCGGTTGAATAAAAACTCAACCCCTTCCTCACGAGCATTGACTACTTCGCGGCGTGAGCCAGGCATATTTTCTTCATCACGGCGATAAGCACAGACGACTTTTTCAGCACCTTGACGAATACTGGTACGGTTACAGTCCATCGCTGTGTCACCACCTCCTAGTACGACAACTCTTTTGCCTTTAAGGTCGATGTACTCTTCGGCATCTTTTTCCCAGTCATTACAACGGTTGACGTTGGCAATCAGGTAATCTAATGCATCATAAACGCCATCTAGCTCTTCACCAGCAAACCCGCCACGCATATAGGTGTATGTACCCATGCCCATAAAGACCGCGTCATACTCAGCCAATAGCTCATCAATGGTGACGTCTGTACCGATCTCTGTCTCTAAGCGAAATTCCATACCCATGTCTTCAAAGATGACACGGCGGTTACGCATGACGTCTTTTTCCATTTTGAACTCAGGAATACCAAAAGTTAATAAGCCACCAATTTCAGGACGTTTGTCAAAGACGACAGGTTTGACACCATTTCTGACCAAGATATCTGCGCAACCAAGACCTGCTGGTCCTGCGCCAATGATAGCAACTTTTTTGTCTGTCCAAACAACTTCAGACATATCTGGGCGCCAGCCAAGTGCAAACGCGGTATCGTTGATATATTTCTCGACATTACCAATGGTCACTGCCCCAAAGCCATCGTTCAATGTACAAGCGCCTTCACACAAACGGTCTTGCGGGCAAACTCGTCCGCATACTTCAGGCAAGGTATTGGTGCGATGGCATAATTCAGCCGCTTGGAATATCTGTCCTTCTGTCGCCAACTTTAGCCAGTTAGGAATATAGTTGTGTACTGGGCATTTCCACTCGCAGTACGGGTTACCACACTCAAGACAACGATGCGCTTGCTGAGCAACAGCTTCGTTTTCAAAAGGTTTATAAATCTCAACAAACTCTGTTGAGCGCGTTGCAATGTCTTTTTTGGTTGGATCAAATCTCGGTACATCTAAAAACTGGAAGTTATTTTCTAAGCGTTTTGCCATGGTGCTATCTCTTTTATATAAGGCTCTTTTGCAGTGGGTGGCGACAGTCATGCGATGTGTTGTTTGTCTAAAATCAAAGACATATATCACTGCTGTCACGTACCTGCTGAAAACCTGTGAGTTAAAACGTCTCTAAAAACGGAACGCTGGCTACCCTAATTAAAGTCATTGTCGATTCCTCAATACGATCTCTTAAGACAATCGATTGACACGACCGACAATGACAAATCGGCTATTGTGGGTCGGCCATGGTAGTTTTAAGAAGACTTGCAATGTTCGCCGCTTTTGGCTTCACCAAATAGAATTTACGAACATAGTGCTCAAAGTCATCCAATATCGTCTGACCCCACGCACTGCCTGTTTTATCTACATGAGCTTCAATCACTTGTTGTAAGTGAATGCGATGCTCTTCTGTTTGCTCGCTTGAGATACGGTTGAGATCGATCAGTTCATGATTGCAACGATCAAAGAAGTCACCTTCCATGTCGAGTACATAAGCAAAACCACCCGTCATACCAGCGCCGAAGTTGAGCCCAGTACGACCAAGAATCGTGACGATACCGCCCGTCATATATTCACAGCAATGGTCACCTGTACCCTCAATGACTGCATGCGCACCAGAGTTACGGACGCCAAAACGCTCACCTGCGGTCCCAGCAGCATATAACTTACCGCCCGTTGCACCATATAGACAAGTATTACCGATGATGGCGGTTTCTTGTGCCGTAAAGTTTGAGTCTTTAGGTGGATAAATGACAATCTCACCGCCAGCCATGCCTTTACCCACATAGTCATTGGCATCGCCTTCAAGCTCGATATTTAAGCCGCCAGCATTCCACACGCCTAAACTTTGCCCTGCAGTACCTGTCAGGCGAAGCTTGATCGGCATATCGCTCATGCCAAGGTTGCCCCATACTTGTGCAATCTCACCAGAGATACGAGCACCAATAGAGCGGTCACAGTTGCCAACGAAATAGCTATAATCGCCGCCTGAGCCTTGGCGAATATTGACGAGCATATCGCGAATCATCTGCTCAGCGAGCAAGCCTTTATCAAACGGCTCGTTACGCTCCACCTGACACGTTTGGGCTTTGCCCACACTGGCTGGGTGACTAAATAGCAATGGCGTTAAATCAAGATGACGCTGCTTGTCCGTATTACCTTCTAAGATATCTAGCAAGTCAGTACGACCGACCAGCTCTTCCATGCTACGAACACCTAGCGCTGCTAACCATTCACGTGTTTCAGTCGCCACAAATTTAAAGAAATTAATCAGCATTTCTGCTTCACCAATGAAATGCTCATCACGCAGCTTGGCTTTTTGGGTAGCAACCCCTGTTGGACAGTTATTTAAATGACAGATACGAAGGTACTTACAACCAACCGCAATCATCGGCGTGGTACCAAAGCCAAAGCTTTCTGCACCAAGAATGGCAGCCTTGACGACATCCAATCCTGTTTTTAAACCACCATCGGTCTGAACACGTACCTTATCACGTAATCCATTCACTCGTAGAGACTGATGGGTTTCAGCCAAACCTAGCTCCCATGGCGAGCCTGCATGATGGATAGACGATAGCGGAGATGCTGCTGTACCACCATCATAACCTGAGATCGTAATCAAATCGGCATAGGCTTTTGCAACGCCTGTCGCGATCGTACCAACACCGGGACGCGACACCAATTTAACGGATACCAATGCGTCTGGATTGACTTGCTTCAAATCAAAAATCAGCTGCGCCAAATCTTCGATAGAGTAAATATCATGATGCGGCGGCGGTGAAATCAAGGTCACGCCTGGCACCGAATAACGCAAGCGCGCAATCAGCGCATTCACTTTACCACCAGGTAGCTGACCACCCTCGCCCGGTTTTGCGCCTTGAGCGACCTTGATCTGCATCACTTCTGCTGAGCGCAGATATGCAGGTGTCACGCCGAAACGACCAGAGGCCACTTGCTTGATCTTTGAGTTACGCAACGTGCCATAACGCGCAGGATCTTCACCGCCCTCACCAGAGTTTGAACGTCCACCGATAGTATTCATCGCCATTGCAATCGATTCATGTGCCTCAGGAGACAGCGCACCTAGTGACATGCCTGCTGAGTCAAAACGCGTCAAAATCTCAGAGATATCTTCAACATCATCGACATCGATACTGTTGTCAGTCTTTAGTTGCAATAAGTCACGTAAGGTCGCCACTGGGCGGCTATTGACTAGATTGGCATAATTCTGATAATTCTCATAATCGCCCGTACGTACTGCCGTATGCAGGCTGTTGATCACGTCAGGGTTAAAGGCATGGTACTCTTTATTGAAGACAAATTTGAGCAAACCGCCCTGATCTAGTGGCGCACGACGCTTAAATGCGTTGGCAGCCAGTTGCGCTTGGTCAGCGGCAAGATCTGCAAAGGTAGCGCCTTTGATACGGCTTTGTACGCCTTTAAAACATAGGCTCACGACCTCTTCAGACAGACCAACTGCTTCAAACAGCTGCGCACCGCGATACGACACAATGGTAGAGATACCCATTTTTGATAAGATTTTTAGCAAACCTTTATCCAAGCCTTTGCGGAAATTAACGCGGGCTTGAATTGGATCACCAAGCAACTCACCAGTCGCCACCAAGTCATCGATGACATCATAAGCCAAATATGGATACACACAAGTTGCACCAAACCCGATCAATACCGCCACCTGATGCGAGTCACGCGCCAGCCCCGTCTCGATGATGAGATTGGCATCGGTACGGATACCTTCTGCAATCAGGTAATGGTGCACGGCTCCTGTAACCATGATGGCATTGGCAGGTACTTTTTCTGCATCGATCTCTTTATCAGACAGTACGATCAAGGTATTGCCCGAACGGATGTTATCTGCCACTTCTTCGCAAATAGCAACGATAGCATCAGATAACTCTAAAGTACGGTCATAGTTCAGATCGACACGAGCCATCTTGAATGCTGGATCACCCAAGGTTTCAAGCTGCTGCATCTTGCTGGCTGACAAGACTGGTGATGATAAAATAATACGGTGAGCATCTCTTGCTGATGGCGCAAACACATTGGTTTCAGCGCCTAGGCAAGTTTGTAGTGACATCACGATTGATTCACGTAATGGATCAATTGGCGGGTTGGTCACCTGTGCGAACTGCTGCCGGAAAAAATCACCCACATGACGTATCTGCTGCGATAGTACAGCCATCGGCGTATCATCACCCATAGAGCCGACGGGCTCTTGGCCGTTTTCAGCATTAGGACGAATAATCTCTGTACGCTCTTCATTGGTGATGTGATACATCTTTTGTAAAGCTTTTAGCTTATCGCCACGGCACGCTTGCGCTGCTAAGGTTTCTTCTAAGCGCTCATCATCACGGACACGTGTCGCTTCTTCACGCAGCCACTTTCGATACGGATGCGCATTTTTCAGCAACGTTGCAACAGCAGTCGTATCCATCACTTGACCTGTCAACGTATCAATAACCAGCATTTGACCTGGGCCGACACGACCTTTTGCCAACACATCTTGTGGTGAGTAGTCCCAAACACCAACCTCTGATGCAACCGTGATATAACCGTTCTTGGTGGTCACCCAACGTGACGGACGCAGACCGTTTCTATCGAGCATACAGACAGCATAGCGTCCATCTTGGATCACAAGCCCTGCAGGACCATCCCACGCTTCCATATGCTGCGAGTAAAACTCATAAAACGCTCGCAAATCCATATCCATGCTATCGACGTTCTGCCACGCTGGTGGCACCAAAATCGACATCGCATGGAACAAATTCATACCACCAGACATTAGCACTTCAAGCATGTTATCTAGGCTTGATGAGTCAGAACCTGTACTGTTTACAAGCGGCGTCAATTCATTCAAGTTCGGCAGTTTGTCTGATTTGAGCTTTGGCGTGCGTGCTTTAGACCAGTTGCGGTTACCTGTAATGGTATTCAATTCACCATTATGAGCCAGATAACGGAACGGCTGTGCCAATGGCCAACGCGGCAAAGTATTGGTGGAGAAACGCTGATGGAAAACCACGATATGTGACGCCAAGCGCTCGTCTTGAAGATCCAAGAAAAATGCTGGCAGGTCTGATGGCATGACCAGACCTTTATAAATAATGGTCTGGCAGCTTAATGAACATACATAAAACAGCTCGTCATCTGTCAGGCGCTGCTCTGCTTTTTTGCGTGCAACAAACAGCTTACGGTTGAAATCTTCAGCAGCCAAGTCATCTGGCGCATTGACAAATACCTGCTTAAAATCTGGTAATGTCTCACGGCCGATCTCACCCACAATACTCAAATCAAGTGGCACATCACGCCAGCCAGCGACTTCTAATCCTTGAGCGGTAATCTCATCGCTCAATACTTGCTGGCTATGCTTGGCTTTACCATCATCCAAATTGACGAACACCATACCAACAGCAAAGTTGTCTGTGATTGCGAATTGCTGCTCATCAGCGATCTGTTTAAAGAAGTCGGTAGGCGTCGCTAATAGTAGACCGCAACCATCACCAGTTCTACCATCTGCCGCCACACCACCACGATGTGTCATGCAACTTAAACTATGAATGGCGGTTTTTACCAAATTATGGCTGGCTTCACCCTTAATATGAGCAATTAGACCAAAACCGCAATTATCAGAAAAATCATCTGGCGTGGCCAGGTGTGTTTGCGAGGAAATCATTGACATAGCTTGTCCTTTTAAGTAGACGGGCAACTTACATCTCCAATGCGGAGCATAAGCTGGTACCCGTAAGCAGAACGGGCTGATAGTGGATATTCGGATAGTTGAATTAGTAAATGGTGCGAGGCTCAATCAACATCATGCTATAAAAGCAAGTAACCCTTTGACCCTCTTGGTCATTAAGTAATGTCGTGACATATGCGTCATATATTAAAGACAGTGAATGGCAGCCCTTTGAAACAGAGTAATTTATACCCCCAAATGCCAATTGCCCAATCAGTAATACGTTATGTCGTTCGTTTAAGCATCGTGTGTTATGTCGTTATATCTAGCAATGAGAGCTGGACATCCAACCATTTAATAATCGTGCATGTGGTTCGTCTTGAATATCTGACGCTCTGTATTCAAGCGCCTTATTCACTCTAAAAAGAGTGACAATAAGAGAGGTTGCGTCACTTACAATGATCTTGATGTCGGTTATAAGTAGCCGCGCTTGAGACAACAAATTTCAGTAATAAACTCTATAAATGATAGATCTATCACTAAATGCTTGTTTAACAATAGTTTTTTACGATAACTATACAGAACGTCGCCCACAGTTATATTAGTTAATGATTCACAAAAAATCTAGTCTTTTCTATCGATTCATCAGCCATAATTTGTATATGGTCTCATTACTATTGGTTATAGGACGATTAAAAACCTATTAGAAATATAATATAAAGCGCCTATGTTAGGGTTACCTGAGGCAATGGATGATATCTGTCTACCTTGAATACTTTGCCCCAAAATAGCGACAGTAGCCACTAATATATTAAAAAAACGAAGTATAAAAAAACCCCACTAACCAATTAGCTAGTGGGGTTTTCAATAACAGAAAATGCGTATCAGTTGCTTTTGTCCTCTATTAACGACTTGATACTGTCACTATTATTTTTAGGCGCATTATTATTTTTAGGTGCATTATTATTTTTAGGTGCATTATTATTTTTAGGTGCATTTGCATTACTATTTGCCCCATTGTTGCTCGTATTGGGCGGTTTTGGCGCAGGTACAGCGGGTGGTTTTTTAGCGGTGCTATTATCTGCACCTGCTGTTGACGGCTTTTTATTTTCCTGCTTGGAGTTATTGGTATTACTTTGCGTTTGACTTGATGCCTCATCAGTTGATTGTGGCTCATTACCAACTGTGCGCTCTTCTGTGACAGATAATGTTTCAGAGGTATCTGCAGATTGACGGATGCTTTCTACTGGGGCGCTATCGTTAGAGGAACGTTGACTATCGCGACTCGTATTAGTGTTAGCGGCTTCTTGCTCATTAGCCGTATTGTTGACTGCTTGCGCTTGCTGACGTACTGGTATTTCACGCTTAGTCGGTTTTAGATTGACAGCGCGCGTGCGCTTCGTACTTAAGTCTTTTACTGGATCAGGACGCTCGTAGTTATCGATAATACTTACGTATCGATTGATTTCCTCCGGTAGCACACGTACATTGGCAGGCAGTTTAAAATCTGTGAGCTTTGTTGCCCCAACGGCCTCCTGTGGACTACTCATGATTCCGTAAGTCAGCATATAACGGACTTGATTTTCACTATCAAGATAGCGGAAATAAGCGAACTTATCACGATCTTCACGGCCTTCTAAATAGCTGACAATCACGTCATTTTCAGCGACATTCATCACCTGCACGGTCCACTTACCCTTGTTGGCAAGTAGATAGCGCTTGTCTTTAAACTCGTCAGGATAATTACGCAAGTCACGGACAGTCGTATCAAAACTAATCGGCTGTACATCGGTATCCAGCTCGTGAAGCGACTCGATTTTTAATGGTTGCTCAAACTCATCAGCCAACATTTGCGGTGCTGATACTGGTTCGTTTTCAATTTTGGCACCCATCGCTGGCGTTTGGCTTAGCATCCAGACTAACGCTGTCACAACACCTAATAGTAACGTCGCGACTAGCCAGATCAGGGCTTGACGACTGTATGATTGGCCAGCGGTACGCGTCTTCGATTTTGATGCTGCCATAGGAATATCCTTGGTAAAAACATATTTAAGAGCATTACACCAATGCTCATTCAAATAGAAGTGCAGTGAGTGCAGCCTATGAATCTGCTGTACATATCAAGTTTTAGTACGACTACTCACTAAAATTTTGATACATTATGCGCTGTGTTGTGACAATACTTCGAGCAACAGATCGTTATCGAAGTCATTGGTCACTACTGCACTCCCTATTGATTTTAACAAAATCAGCCGGATTTGTCCTTGTTTCACTTTTTTATCGTGTCCCATCAAGTCCAGAGCAGTTTGTACATCAATGGCAGGCGGTTTGGTTGGCAGGTTACCTAGCATCAAAACACGCTCAATGCGCTCAACCTCATCAAGGGTCAACCAACCAATTTTTTGGGACAGTTCAGCTGCTTGCATCATGCCCGCCGCTACCGCCTCACCATGCAACCAATTGCCGTAACCTTGATGGGTCTCGATCACATGACCAAACGTATGCCCAAAGTTCAACAGGGCACGCACACCTGACTCTCTTTCATCTTGAGCGACCACATCTGCTTTGTATTGACAGCAGCGCTTCACGGCTTCGCCAAGTACTGCCAGATCCAACGCCATCATTGCAGTTAAATTCTCTTCAAGCCATGTCAGGAATGCTTCATCCATGATAAGCGCATACTTGATAATTTCAGCGACTCCTGCTGACAGCTCACGTGCAGGCAATGTTTTGAGCGTACTCATATCAGCGAGCACCATTTGTGGCTGCCAAAATGCCCCAATCATATTTTTGCCTTGCGCATGATTGATGCCCGTTTTGCCGCCAACGCTAGAATCGACTTGCGATAATAAGGTCGTTGGAATTTGGATAAAGTTGACCCCGCGCATAAAACTTGCTGCAGCAAAACCTGTCATATCACCCACCACGCCGCCACCAAGTGCGATAAGCGTGACATCACGATTGAAATGCTCTGCCATTAGTGCATCATATATTTGGTCAATGCTTGTCTGGTTCTTATATTGCTCACCATCTGGTAACACGCAAACTTTTACCGTAAACTGCTCTGCTAGCTCGTCTTCTAAAGCTTGCAAATATAGAGGTGCCACGGTATCGTTAGTCACAATCAATACTTGGCAACCCTTAATATAAGGTGCGACTTGCTTTGCCATACTGCTGTCTTTTGACGTCGCATCTTCAGTAATAATGATTGGATAATCATGACTTTGCGTACGAACTGTTAAGCTATCATGAAACAGTGACGTTGCCATGAGACACTCCTTAAGCATTTATAATTGGGTAAAAGTAGCTGAGTATACCTACCTATCATATCAATAGCTAATATCGGTCTACTCTTTATTGTCTTTTGGTGTTGTGTCAGTACAATCAAAAAATGCGTTCAGCTGCTGCATTAATTGGCTGACCATATGACGCGGATAAGTGTGACCAGTGGGCATAATAATATGCGCGACCTGACGATATAATGGATCGCGAATACTATATAGATCTTGCAGTATTTTTCTAGGATTAGGCTGTTGTAAAAGAGGCCGTGACTTGTCTTTAGAAGTGCGGGCCATTTGCACATCGACTGGGGCATTGAGATAAACCACGATGCCACGCTGTCTTAAGAACTCTCGGTTTTCAGCAGCCAATACTGCGCCACCGCCAGTTGCCAATACAATTTGGGGGGCTTGAGTCAGCTCATCAATGGCACGTGTTTCACGCTCACGAAAACCCGCTTCACCTTCTTTGGCGAATATCCAAGCAATGTCAGCACCGGTTTGCGATTCGATATACCAATCACTATCTACAAAAGTGCGACCTAACTGCTTGGCCAGTAACTTACCGATCGTCGTCTTCCCCGCTCCCATCGGACCCACTAAAAACACCGACGGCAATTCCTGCACCATAATACTCACTCAGCTAAATTAGCTATCATACAACGTCATTGATATTCTGGCTAGTAATGCGCTGTGATTATTGTTAGTAATATTTAGCGCTTAACGTCCATTAATCCATGCATATAGCTCGCAATATTAAAGATGCTAAGTTTATGCACAAAAAAAAGTAAGCACTAAGGCTTACTTTTTTAGTGAATAATAAACAAATTTATGATTAATTTAAGCGAGTTGTACCATCATTGATCAATTTTGGTGTGACAAATATCAACAGCTCTTCCTTATTGTTATTGCGCACATCTCTGCGGAATGCACGGCCAATGTATGGTAAATCGCCTAAAAACGGCACTTTGTCCACGTTATTATTAGTGCGGTTTCTAAAGACCCCACCCAATACCACCGTTTGACCATCTTCAACGATCACATTGGTTGAGATAGAATCCTCAGAAATAGCCACCTGATTGTTGATAATAGTCGGCGTACCATTAGTAATAAGTAACTGCAGACCAATTTTGCCATCAGGGGTAATATTTGGCGTCGCCTCTAAACTCAGTGCCGCTTCTCTAAAACTGGTTGTAGTTGCGCCGCTCGCTGAGGCTTCTTGATAAGGAATCTGGGTGCCAGAAGAAACTTTTGCGGTTTGCTTGTCGGCCGTCAACACTTTCGGGGTTGAGATGACTTCACCGCGATTGTCCGCTTGCAATGCTGATAGTTCAAGATCAAGCATCACATCAGATAAACTTAATAAGCCAAAAGCGATACTACCGGCTGGATTATCCACCCCTAAATCAACGTTTAAGTTATCAGGACGGCTGATGTCATATGAAGGATAAGAAACCGTTTGTCCATTGACAGTCGTGGTTTCTACGTCAAACTCTTTTAAGTCCCACAAAGTTTGATCACTACCACCAACCAACAAGCTACGATTATTGGCTGCACCATTTGATAAGATTCCCCAGCGAACCCCAATCTCTTTACTAAAGCTGTCAGTGGCACTAACAATACGTGCCTCAATCATAACCTGACGCACAGGGATGTCAATCTTACTAATGAGTTTGTGAATATTTTCGATACTGTCAGCCACATCTTTGACAATCAAGGTATTGGTACGCTCATCAACTGTTACCGTACCACGATCCGACAACAACGTATTATTGTCATTTCCACGATTTGTAAGTCCGCTCGTGCCCCCTATACCGCTACTACCAGATGAGCCACTTCCTTGAGAAATCAAAGTCAGGACATCTTGTGCTTTTGCATAGCTCAAACGAATATATTCAGTACGTAATGGCGCATAAGATTGAACAGCTTGCTGCGCTTCAAGCTCACGTGCTTCTTGTTCAGCGAGTTCAGTAGAAGGCGCAACCAAAATCACATTACCATTTTCGCGCTTGCCTAGATTTTTACTTTTTAGAATAATATCGAGTGCTTGATCCCAAGGCACGTTGATCAAACGCAAGGTGATGTTACCAGCGACTGAATCACTCGCAACGATATTCATCTCAGTAAACTGCGCTAAAATATCTAACACGCTGCGAATTTCAACGTCTTGGAATTCCATGGACAGTGGCTCGCCGCTGTATACTCTCTCCTCAAGTGTCGGCTCACGTAGCAGCTCAGGCTTGCTAATACTAATATTTAACTGATTGCCTGACTGATAAGCTTGATACTCGTAATCATCAAACATATTAATAGTGATGACACCATTTTGTCCTTGGTTTTTAGTATCGATGCTACTCACCAGACCACTATTAATATTTAATCGACGTAGCAAGTTTCTTGGGACCGTACTGCCTGTTAAACGTACGACAAGCTTATTACCTTGGCGTTGTACATCTACCGGAATGGCTTCGTTGGCAAGTACCATGCTGACGTTACCGCCACCATCATTACCTGCCGAAAAATTGACCGCACTGAGACCATCATAGCTGTATTGCTTACTTACTTGTGCAGAAGCAAGTTGCGGGTTCAACAGTGGATTAACTCTGACTACCATCGTATCGGCTGGTACTTCGTTTTCTACCACGACGGTATTATTTGTACTGACAGCTGCAACGGGAACCGTGCTGGTCTCAACGATTGGCGTGACGACTGCAGTGGTGGTGATGCCGCTAGAGTTATTAAGGACATCTTGTACAGGGTCACTAGTAATCACTGGACGATCAGGATCTGTAATGGTCAGTAGTAGCTCGTTACCCTCAATCGCTGTTGTATAATTGCCTGATTGCTTGAGGCCAACGATAAGACGCGTCGTACTGTCGCTACTCAACGTGGTGACATCATTGACCATACCGATATTGTATTCGTTGAAACGACTGGCAAGACCGTTTTGTACTTGTTCAAAGTCTAATACCAAGCGGCTAGGATCATCAAGCTCGTAGGCTGCAGGCAATACTGGTAAACCTGTGAACCCCAAACGCATTTGTGTCACTGCTGGTGCAGTTTGCACTACAGACACATTATTGATGCGCTGTGCAGCGTGGGCGCTACTACTTACTGCCACCATGCTGACTGCCAGTGCTGAAATGGCAAAAGCAGAAGAAACGCGGTTGCTCATCATCATTACCTTGTTATTGCGTACTGTCATTATTTATTCCTCAAAAAATCTGCCGACTTAGCTTATAGGGGATACCAGCGACTGGGGTTTTTCAATAAACCCAGCGCGGCTGTCTGGCACAATTTCAATCAAATTGATCTGGGTCGGCGTGATTTCAACAATACGGCCGTCATTCAATCCAAGATAATCACCTACCTTCACACTAGCAACTGAACCATCAGGACGTTGTACCAATGCGTATCGCTGACCTTCAGGCGACACTACTACGCCTCGAAAAACCAGTTGCGATAACTCGTATTGTTCAAGTGGTTCTTTTACACGTGTAATATCTGGGCGCACGCCATCAATAGAAGTGGTAGGACCCTCTACATTCACCAGGCTTGGTGGTAAAAACGGGCTGCGCTGTGAGCTTGCACTATAGACGAAGTCTTCTACTAGTTCAGCTTTGGGTGGTGGTTCGATAGGCTGCGCTGGCTGGTTACGGATGTCAGTCATCGCTTGCTCTGCCATACCGATACGATCCGTACAGCCAGTCATCGCTAGCACTGAGATACTTAAAGTCAACAGCATGGGTAGTTTTTGCATACTCATTAGTTACCTCCTGCATTTGCATCAGTAGCGGCGGCATCACCTGCAGGAGCCGTTTCATCTTCAGGAGTCGCTTCTTTTGAACGATAGGTTTTGGTTTGCAAGACTAGATTAAGCTCAGGTAAAACATCTAAGCTCGGTTGTGGGTTACTCACCTCAAAATCGTGCATGGTGATGATACGAGGCAGTGCTGCAAGGCCACTAATAAAACTACCAAACTGATGATATTCACCTAAAGCAGCAATGCGAATCGGTTGCTCAATGAAAAATTCATTTTCAATCTCAGGTTCGACAGAGATGTCTTGAAAACGAATATTACTACCGACACCTGTCATATTGATACCTTCTACCAGCTCTGACACACGCGTGTCTTTTGGCAACTGGTCTAATAAGGTATTAAACTCCGTTTCCATCTGAACGACCTGTGCTTGATAGGCTTGTAAGTGACGCGCGCGCGATTCTTTTTCACGATAGCTTTCAAGCAAGGTCTGTTGCTGACTTTCAGCAGCATTGATCTCATCAATTTTACTACTAATCGGTAGCGCCCATGATAGGGCCGCTATAAAGGTAATAATAAGACCGATCACCGTCACCTTCACTGGTAACGGCCAGCTGCCATAGTTTTCAGAGTCTAGTGACTCAAAACTGCGACGAAACTCATTGAGATCAAACTGCTTCTTTGGTTTTGAAGCAATTTTTTTGGTCTTAATTAGGCTTTTTTTACGGACAAGTTTCATAACTCCCCTCCCACACCATCTTCCGCAGGGACAGGCGTTTCTGATTGTACTTTAGTCGTCACTACGAACTGCACATAACTGTCTTCAGGATAGACTGGACGCGGTGTCTCACCAGCCGTAGTGACGGTATTATTCAGTACAGGGGCCGCTTCATAAGCGCTAATATTCTGTTGAATATTGCTAACTGCTGAATTACCCATCCATTTACTGCTGTCCAAATTACGTATCAGGCTAGATACAATGTTTGGGTTATCAGCCAGACCAGTCAATGTTAATACATCGCCTTCGCGTTTGAGATTGGTTAGATAAAGCGCTGGTGGAATCGCTCTTGCCAGATCATCCCACAAACGTACTGGTACAGGACGCCGACCTTGCAAGTCTTGAATGACCTGCATACGTGAGATAATATCTTCACGGCGCTGCTCTAAACTGTCAATCTCAGTCAATGCGGTGTCTAAGCGTGCATTTTCTTGTTCAATCAAAGCATTAGCATCAAGCTGTTCATCAAGCTCATTGTTAAAATAGCTCCATGAAGCAAAGGCCGCCAATAAAGTGAGCAAAGTCACCGCAACGATCAGAGTCATAAACTCTTTGTTACGACGCTCGCGCTCTTCTTGTCGCCAAGGTAAAAGGTTAATACGAGCCATTAGTCAAAGCTCCTTAACGCAAGACCGCATGCAGCCATTAATCCTGGCGCGTCAATGGTCAATTGCTCATTATCAATATTAGGCGCAATGGTCATATTGGTAAACGGATTGGCAACACTAACGCTCACACCGAGTTTTTGTTGTGCCATCCCAGCGAGACCTGCAATGGAGCTACTACCACCCGCAAGTACCACGTGGTCAATACTACTATACTGACTTGAGGAGAAGTAAAACTGTAAGGAGCGAGTGATTTGCTGAATGGTATTTTCTATAAAAGGGGTCAAAACTTCAGGATAGTAGTCATCAGGCAATGAGCGCTCACGTTTGCTCAGCGTTGCCTCTTCAGCTGACAGTCCATACCGGTTTTGAATCGCTTCTGTTAACTGAACACCACCAAACAATTGCTCTCGACTATAAATAAACTCACCATTTTTTGCGATATATAAAGTGGTTTGATTATGGCCGATATCAACCAAAGCGACCAGTTCAGGCATATTGGGTAGATTATCCGCCATCAGTCCAAAAGCACGCTCTATCGCATGTGATTCGATATCCATGACTTTTGTTTGCATCCCGCCAAAAGTCAATGCATCCACACGTTGATCTACGTTTTCTGAGCGAGAGGCCGCAAGCAGGACTTGAACCATATCTTCGCTAACCAAAGAGGGGCCTAATACTTCAAAATCTAAATTCACATCCTCTAAAGGATAAGGTATATATTGATCAGCATCGAGACGTATCTGTGCTTCACGCTCAACATCGCTTAGCATCATATCCATATCAATAATTTTGGTGATGACGGCAGATCCTGATACGGCCGTTGCAGCATTGCTGCCCGCAACTTGGCAACGTCTTGCTAGACTCGCTATAATGTTGCCAACCGCCTCTGTATCAACTAGGAGTTTGTCGACGACTACACCTTCTGGTAGTCTCTCAATACCGTAAGATTTTAGGTGGAACATGCCTTGTTGACGCTGTATGTCCACTATTTTTACTGAAGTGGCACAAATATCCACACCAATCAAATGTCGACTTTTTGAAGTAAATAGCCTCACAAACTCTATACCTTATATTAAGTGTACAATCTGATAGTTATTTGTAATAATTGAATACAATACTTTACTTAATTGATAGATTCAAGCGTTTAAAAATATATTAAGGCCTACTTACACATTTATTATGACCTGTTGATTTTGTTCAAGGTATAATACCTTATCCGCTACAAATTCTAATGAATAAGTCTTATTATGGCCAAAAAAAATGCTACCGCTCGTCTCATTCATTTCTTGGTGGGACTTTTTGTCGCTTGCCTAGCATTGGCAGTTATCTTAGCGCTTGCTGTACCTATTGGTTTTTATGGGATGGCGATGTATTTATCGCCAACTTTGCCAAGTATTCAAGAGATAAAAACTGCCAATTTAGAAATGCCATTGCAGATTTATAGTAGCGATGACAAATTAATCGGCCAATACGGCAATCGTTTATCGTTACCAGTCACATTTGATGAAATTCCTGAAGATTTGACTCACGCTTTTTTAGCGGCAGAAGATGCTTCTTTCTTTCAGCATAGTGGCATCAGTATCAAAGGTCTTGGGCGCGCGGTCACTGAAGTGGTGACTGATGATGACAGTCAGACTGGTGGCTCAACTATTACAATGCAGGTCGCCAAAAATTATTTTTTAAGTCCTGAGCGTACTCTAAACCGCAAACTGACGGAATTATTTTTAGCACGTAAAATCGAAGACGAGCTGAGTAAAAACGATATTTTGACTTTATATGTCAATAAGATTTATTTGGGCGAAGGCGCTTATGGTATCCGCGCCGCTGCCAAAAAATACTATAGTAAATCACTAGATAATCTTACTATTGCTGAAATGGCAATGCTTGCCGGTTTACCAAAAGCCCCTTCTAAATATAATCCTGTTGCCAATCCTAGCCGCGCGTTGACTCGGCGTAACTGGATTATTGGCCGTATGTATGAGTTGGGTTATATCACCAAAGCTCAGCATGATGAGGCCGTTAACTCCCCCGTTGGCATTAAGCTATATCAAGAAAAACTCGACGTTAATATGCCCTATTTGGCAGAAATGACACGTGCGACCTTAGTTGAACGCTATGGTGAGCAAGTCATGCACAGTGGTTGGCGCGTTCGTCTCACGGTCGATAGCAAGGCACAAACGGCGGCAGAGGCTGCCATATTAACTGGGCTGATTGCTTACGAGCATCGTCATGGTTGGCGCGGCGCAGAGGCAAATGACGAGCCTCTCGAAAACTTTCAGCGCTATAGCAATATGTCTCCTGCCAAAGTTACCAAAGTCAACTCTCGTAGTTTTGAAGCGATATTACAGTCTGGTGAAAGTGTAACGGTCAATTGGTCTGGCATGAGCTGGGCACGCAAATACATCTCTGCCAATCGTATCGGTTACTATCCTAATAATGCTAGCCAAATAGTGAGCAAAAACGATATTGTCCGCGTGATACCTACCGCAAATGGTAATTGGCAACTAGGGCAGATACCCAAAATACAAGGTAGTCTGGTTTCATTAAATCCAGAAACTGGCGCGGTTAATGCATTAGTAGGCGGTTTTGATTTCAAACACAGTAAGTTCAACCGAGCCTTACAAGGATGGCGCCAACCTGGTTCAACCATCAAACCATTGGTCTATACCGCCGCTTTGGAAAAAGGCTACCGCCCAGACAGTATTGTTTCAGATCGCCCTATTCAAGTAGGCGACTGGAAACCTAAAAACTCTGATGAACGCTTCTTAGGTGACATTACCTTACGTCGTGGTTTGTATTTATCTCGCAACTTGGTTTCTATCCGTCTCCTACAAGCCATTGGTATCTCTGATGCGCGCAACCTCTTAGATGAGTTCGGCCTAGACAAAGAAAAACTACCAACAACTTTATCGTTGGCTCTAGGGGCAGGACAAGCAACCCCATTGCAAATGGCAACGGCGTATTCAACCTTTGCTAATGGTGGTCACCGCGTACAACCTTACTTTATTGAGCAAATTTATAACTATAAAAATGAGTTATTATTTCAGGCCAATCCACTTCAGGCTTGCGCCCTATGCTTTAATGAGCAACTTGAAGCGGTTAATAAAAACCTGATAGAAGAATATAACAAATCATTAGAAGATAAAAACAGTACTACTGAAAAATTGGCTACCGAGAGCACAGAGCTAGAAAATAGTGAAAATGTAGAAGAAACGGATGAAGCAATCGATCTTACTGTCTATGACGCTGGTCCACAATCAGATCGCCTAAAAGCACCTGTCGTACAATACATAGCAGCCAAACAAGCACCAAGGATATTAAAGCCTAGAGTAGCATTTGAAATGGCAGATATTTTACGTGATGTGGTGCAACGTGGTACTGCAGTACGAGCAAAAGCCTTAGGCCGTGATGATATTGGCGGCAAAACCGGTACAACCAACGAAGCCAAAGACGCTTGGTTTGCAGGGTTTCATCCTACCAATGCAACGGTTGTATGGATGGGGTTTGATCAGCCAACATCTATGGGTCGCCGAGAGTATGGTGGTGTGGCTGCCCTGCCTGTCTGGATGGACTTTATGAAAGCTCAGCTCAAAGACACGCCAAACCAATGGGTGTCTATCAATAACCGCTCAAAATCTAAAAAGCAGCAACAGCAAATTATAGAAATGACCGATAATGGTATTATAACTGATGATGACGACATCTCTGATAATAGCGCACCAGCAAAACCGGTCAAGACTCAAATTCAGCAGCGTAAGCCGACCCTACCTGAACCAACTACAGATACTAGCAACTCAGCAGCTCAAGCAAACAATAGCCGTAGTAACGATAGCGTGCCGCAAAATCCTTTATCGGTCACGCCGGTCCAGCGTATGCCCCCGATGCCAGAATAATCTACTGGTATCTCTAGCTACCGATATAAAAAAAGGCTTGTTCAGTCATCACTGAATAAGCCTTTTTTTGTAGATATTATATTTCGAATAGACTCATCCTGCTAAAACTCAACCATCCCTGCACGTAGTTGCTCGATCAGTTCTAAAAGCTGATTACGCCATTCTCTTATCGTTGCCTCATCAGGTAACCATTGATTTGACAAAGTAACGACATTCACAATAAGGTCGGGCGCGGCTAAATCGCTACTTGGTTTTTCATCCACAACCGTATCTGGTGGTACCGCATAGAGACAACGCTCATAAGCGCGCTCTATATTTGCAATAAAGCCTTGCTGCTGCAATTGCTGCAAACGCTGAATCTCAGGAGATACCTGCGTGCGCTCGCTTAGTGCTTGCTCAATATCTGACAAAGTTGGTGCGGTCATATTTAAGCTATAAAAATGACCCAGTTCTTGAGTGAATGCCAGCAGCGCACCATACAAATGAAAAATAGCCGTTTCGCAATGGGCTTGATATAGCTGCTTATCATTGGTGCTGCCTGCTGCTTGACATGAGAGACGGCAGAAATACAGTTTTTGATTGGTACGATCTGCTTGATATTTGGCAACGCGAGTTTTACCTGCCATGTGCGACTTATCCTTCTATAGATAGTAAATTGAGGCTTATTTTCCAGTGTACTATTTTTTTAGATAATAGCACCATGCCTTTCTCAGTTTTTATACACACAAAAAAGCCAGCGACTTAGGCTGGCTTTTTTTGAATTGAAAATGAATCAAAAATATTTAATACAATTAATTATTTTGATTTAGCTCTTGAGCAAAGGCCTCATCAAAGCTTGCAAAGTCTTTGCTGTCAGTGCTTGCAGTCATATCAAACGCTGCATTTAGATCACTGTCTTGTAGCTTCTGATCCGCTGTCTCTTTGCGTGCCTTGTGATAAGCAAGACCCGTACCTGCAGGAATCAAGCGACCAACCACCACGTTTTCTTTCAGACCACGTAGCTCATCCACTTTACCAGTCACAGCCGCCGCCGTTAGTACACGGGTTGTTTCTTGGAAAGACGCCGCTGAGATAAAGCTTTCAGTTGCAAGACTTGCCTTAGTGATACCTAATAATTGACGCTCAAACTGTACTGGGAATTTGTCTTCCGCTTCTAGTTTCGCATTCAACGCTTTGATATCTGCATACTCGACCTGATCACCTTTGAAGTGGCTTGAATCGCCGCCGTCAGTGACTTCAACTTTACGCAGCATCTGACGAATAATAACTTCGATGTGCTTATCGTTGATTTTTACACCCTGCAAGCGATAAACGTCCTGTACTTCGTTGACGATATAATCAGCAAGTGCCGTCTGGCCTTTCAAACGCAAGATATCATGCGGGTTTTGTGGACCATCTGCAATAATCTCACCACGTGCTACCGTCTCGTTTTCAAAGACGTTGATTTGACGCCATTTTGGAATCAGCTCTTCATGTACTTCGCCATCTTCATTGGTAATAATGAAGCGGTTCTTACCTTTGGTCTCTTTACCAAAGCTTACGACACCTGTCATTTCTGCCATGATGGCGTGATCTTTTGGACGACGTGCTTCAAATAGATCAGCAACACGTGGTAGACCACCGGTAATATCTTTTGTACCAGAAGAGGCTTGTGGGACACGGCCTAGAATCGAACCTGCTGCTACTTTTTCACCATCGCTCACGCGAATGATCGTTTCAGCTGGTAAGAAGTAAACCACTTCTTTGCCTTCGTCAGTGTTCAAGATAATGGCAGGACGTAAGTCTTTTGCTGAACTTGAACGGTCACGAGTCGCTAGAATCTCAAACGAGCTCATACCAGTGGCATCATCAACCTTAACGGTCGCCGTTGAACCATCAACGATATCACTGAAACGTGCTGTACCAGCAAATTCTGTGATAATTGGATGGGTATGCGGATCCCATTTAGCGATGGTTTGACCGCTTTCAACCTGCTCTTCGTCTTTCACAAGAACGCTTGAACCGTACGGTACTTTATAGCGCTCACGCTCACGGCCAAGCTCATCAGTCAACGCGATTTCAGCTGAACGCGATACGATGACTAAGTGACCATCAGTATGCTGTACCGTTTTCATGTTTTCAAAGTGCGCTTGACCAGCATTACGTACAGAGATGCTGTTGTCCACAGATGCTGAACTCGCGGCCCCGCCCACGTGGAACGTACGCATGGTTAACTGAGTACCTGGCTCACCGATGGACTGAGCGGCCATAACACCAACTGATTCGCCGATGTTCACTTTATGACCACGTGCAAGGTCACGACCATAGCATTGTGAACACACACCATGTTCGATATCACAAGTAATCACCGAACGTACCCAGATATCATCGATTGCGTTGTTATCAAGGACATTAACCCAATACTCATCAATCAAGGTACCCGCTGGAATCAATACTTTTTCACTGTCATCATTGTAAGTAACGTCACGGGCAGTCACACGACCAAGTACGAGATCACCTAGCTTCTCAATGATTTCACCACCTTGGATATGTGGCTTCATGAGTAGGCCTTCTTCAGTACCACAGTCATCACTGGTGATCACCAAATCTTGCGCCACATCAACTAGGCGACGAGTTAGGTAACCCGAGTTAGCCGTTTTCAGTGCTGTATCCGCTAGACCTTTACGTGCACCATGCGTTGAGATGAAGTACTGTAGTACAGTCAAACCTTCACGGAAGTTCGCTTTAATTGGTGTCTCAATGATTGAGCCATCTGGTTTCGCCATCAAACCACGCATACCGGCCAACTGACGAATCTGTGCCGCACTACCACGAGCGCCAGAATCCGACATGATAAAGATCGAGTTGAATGACTTCTGCTCGTCTTCTTCGCCTTGCGCGTTGATAACTTTATCTGTTGCCAAATTATCCATCATCGCCTTAGCGACTTTGTCATTGGTACGTGACCAGATATCAACGACTTTATTATAGCGCTCACCAGCGGTCACAAAGCCTTGCTCAAATTGATCTTCGATTTCGCGAACTTCGCCTTCTGCCACTTCGATGATTTGTTTTTTCAGTGGTGGAATGACCATATCATCGATACCGATAGACACACCAGATAGCGTTGCTTGAGCAAAACCAAGATACATCAATTGGTCAGCAAACATAACGCTTTCTTTGACGCCCACTTTACGGTAGCAAGAGTTGATCAAACGAGAGATATTTTTCTTCGTCATCTCTTGGTTACACTCATCAAACGTCATACCTTTAGGCATGATGTTCCAGATAAGTAGACGACCAGCAACCGTATCTTTGATACTGGTTTCTTTGGTCTCGTTACCGTCTTCGTCAATTTGCGTTTCAGTGACACGCACTTTGATCTTCGCGTTTACATGCAAATCATTTGAACCAATTGCACGCAAAGCTTCGTTGACGGTCGAAAATATCATGCCTTCGCCTTTGGCATTGATAGACGAGCGACTGATGTAATATAGACCAAGTACAACGTCCTGTGAGGGTACGATGATCGGATCACCGTTCGCAGGTGACAAGATGTTATTAGTAGACATCATCAAGGCACGTGATTCAAGCTGTGCTTCAAGGGTCAATGGCACGTGAACGGCCATTTGGTCACCATCGAAATCGGCGTTGAATGCAGTACAAACAAGCGGATGCAACTGGATGGCTTTACCTTCGATCAATACTGGCTCAAATGCCTGTAAACCCAAACGGTGAAGTGTTGGCGCACGGTTGAGAAGTACTGGATGCTCACGGATAACCATGGCCAGCATATCCCATACTTGTGGCTCTTCACGCTCTACCATCTTTTTGGCAGCTTTAATCGTAGTCGCTAAACCATGAGACAATAGTTTGTTATAAGTAAATGGCTTGAATAATTCTAGAGCCATTTTCTTCGGTAGACCACACTGATGTAAACGTAATGTTGGGCCCACAACGATAACCGAACGACCAGAGTAATCGACACGCTTACCAAGCAAGTTCTGACGGAAACGACCTTGCTTACCTTTGATCATATCAGCCAAAGATTTCAATGGACGCTTGTTACTACCAGTGATGGCACGACCGCGACGACCGTTATCAAGCAACGCATCCACTGACTCTTGCAACATACGTTTTTCGTTACGTACGATGATATCAGGTGCGCTCAGCTCAAGCAGACGCTTAAGACGGTTGTTACGGTTGATCACACGGCGATATAGATCGTTTAGATCTGACGTCGCAAAACGACCACCTTCTAGCGGTACTAACGGGCGCAAATCTGGTGGTAGTACTGGCAAGATATTCATTACCATCCACTCAGGCTTGTTATTAGAGTCACGGAATGCTTCTAATAATTTAAGACGCTTAGACATCTTCTTAAGCTTGGTCTCAGAACCTGTTTGTGGAATCGCTTCACGCAGCTCATCAATCTCAAGATCCATATCGATATCTTTCAATAGGTCTTGGACAGCTTCCGCACCCATCTTGGCAGTGAACTCGTCGCCAAACTCTTCAAGTGCTTTGTAATAATCTTCATCATCAAGCAACTGATACTTCTCTAAAGAAGTCAGACCAGGATCAGTCACGATGTAGCTTTCAAAATATAGGACGCGCTCAATATCGCGCAATGTCATGTCTAGCAATAGACCGATGCGGCTTGGTAGTGATTTTAGGAACCAAATGTGCGCCACAGGACTGGCTAGGTCAATATGACCCATGCGGTCACGACGAACTTTCGCAGTGGTGACTTCAACACCACATTTTTCGCAGATAACGCCTTGGAACTTACGGCGCTTATATTTACCACATAGACATTCAAAATCTTTTACTGGGCCAAATATTTTGGCACAAAAAAGACCATCACGCTCAGGTTTGAACGTGCGATAGTTGATGGTTTCAGGTTTTTTTACTTCGCCGTGCGACCATGACTTGATGACGTCAGGTGAGGCTAGAGTAATTTGAATGCTATCAAACTCTGTATTACCGTTGCCGGTAGGGCTTTGCATGATATCGAGTAAATCTTTCAAGTTGCTTCTCCGTTATCTTTATAATCATCTGACAGCGTACCATTGACGCAGATAAGATGAATGAAGGCAATGAATAGGGTTGAGACAAATCACTAAAAGCAGCAGCAATAAAGCAGACTGCCTTTAGTGGACAACTAAGTTAAACAACGGGCTAGTTGCTTTGTTTTAACTCAATATTAATACCCAATGATTTGATTTCTTTGGTCAGTACGTTGAACGACTCAGGCATGCCTGGATCCATATACTGCTCACCATCAACGATGTTTTTGTACATACGAGTACGGCCTTCAACGTCATCCGACTTCACCGTTAGCATTTCTTGCAACGTGTAAGTCGCGCCGTATGCTTCTAATGCCCACACTTCCATCTCACCGAAGCGCTGACCACCGAACTGCGCTTTACCGCCGAGTGGCTGCTGCGTGACTAGAGAGTAAGAACCCGTTGAACGCGCATGCATTTTGTCATCAACCAAATGGTTAAGCTTGAGCATGTACATGTAACCCACGGTCACTTTACGGTCAAATTTCTGACCTGTACGACCATCATATAATGTCTGCTGACCATCGCGATCCATACCAGCAAGCTCAAGCAGGTCTTTGACTTGGCTTTCTTTTGCGCCGTCAAATACTGCTGTGCCCATTGGTACACCGCCACGTAAGTTGTCTGCTAGCGCCATGATGTCATCATCACTTAAGCTATCAAGATCAACTTGCTCACCGCCTACTTGGTTATAGATTTTGTCCAAGAAGTCACGTAGCTCTTTGATCGCTGCTTGAGATTTGAGCATACCATCAATCTTCTCGCCCAATCCTTTCGCTGCCATACCCAAATGCGTCTCTAGAACCTGACCAATGTTCATACGAGATGGTACACCAAGTGGGTTCAATACGATGTCAACTGTATTACCATTTTCATCATAAGGCATGTCTTCAACTGGCATGATGCGCGATACCACACCTTTGTTACCATGACGACCAGCCATCTTATCACCAGGCTGAATACGACGCTTAACCGCTAGATATACTTTAACGATTTTTTGTACGCCATGTTGTAAGTCATCACCAGCAGTCAATTTGCGTTTTTTCTCGGCAAACTTCACATCGATGTCTTTTTGCTTATCAACCAAGTAATCAGAGATTTGCGTCAGACGCTCAGAGATTTCTTCTTCTACTGGCTGGATATCAAGCAATGTTTCAAGGCTCATATCTTTCATATCAGCCAATGCCATAACCGTACCGGCTTTTAGACCAGCACCGCCGCTGACTTTTTGGCCATCTAGTAGAGTACTAATACGACCGCGAGCCGCTTCTTCAAAGATACGTAGCTCTTCTTTCAAATCTTTGCGATAGCTATCAAGCTGCGATTTTTCAATCGCTCTTGCGCGTGCGTCTTTTTCAACGCCATCACGGGTGAAAACCTGTACGTCAATAACCGTACCTTTACTTGAAGTTGGTACGCGTAGTGAAGTGTCTTTCACATCCGCCGCTTTTTCACCAAAGATAGCGCGTAGTAGTTTCTCTTCTGGCGTTAGCTGCGTTTCACCTTTTGGCGTCACTTTACCAACGAGAATATCACCAGCATCAACTTCAGCACCGATATAGACGATACCTGCTTCATCAAGACTTGATAGTGCGGCTTCACCAACGTTTGGAATATCAGCCGTAATCTCTTCTGTACCTAGCTTGGTATCACGAGCCACACAAGTCAATTCTTGGATATGAATCGTAGTAAAACGATCTTCTTTCACGACTTTTTCAGATAGTAAGATTGAATCTTCAAAGTTGTAACCATTCCACGGCATAAATGCGATGCGGATGTTCTGACCCAGTGCTAGCTCACCAAGATCCGTTGATGGACCATCAGCCAAGATATCACCCAAAGCAATCTCGTCACCTTGGTTAACAATGATACGTTGGTTGATACAAGTGTTTTGGTTAGAGCGCGTGTATTTGATCAAGTTATAGATATCAATACCTGCTTCACCAGCAACCATCTCGTCTTCGTTGACACGAACCACGATACGTGATGCATCAACATCTTCAATCACACCGCCACGCTTAGCGATGACACAAACACCTGAGTCACGAGCAACGTGTCGCTCCATACCGGTACCTACCAATGGCTTATCAGCACGTAGGGTAGGAACCGCCTGACGCTGCATGTTCGAGCCCATCAAGGCACGGTTAGCATCATCATGCTCTAGGAACGGAATCAGACCTGCTGCAACCGATACTACCTGACTTGGTGATACATCCATATGCGTCACTTTTTCTGGCGGCATACGAACAAATTCACCATAGCTACGTACACTGACCATCTCGTCAGATAACGCGCCATCCTCAGTCATCGGAGAGTCAGCCTGTGCAATAACAGTACCGACTTCTTCGATTGCTGATAGATATTCAATATCATCAGTCACTTTACCATCAACCACACGGCGATATGGCGTTTCTAAGAAGCCAAAGCTGTTGGTTTTAGCAAATGTCGCTAGTGAGTTGATCAGACCAATGTTTGGACCTTCAGGAGTTTCAATAGGACATACACGGCCATAATGCGTATCATGTACGTCACGTACTTCAAAGCCTGCGCGTTCACGAGTTAGACCACCAGGTCCTAACGCTGATACACGGCGCTTATGGGTAACTTCAGACAATGGGTTGTTCTGATCCATAAACTGTGACAACTGGCTTGAGCCAAAGAATTCTTTAACCGCAGCCGCTACTGGCTTAGAGTTAATCAAATCTTGTGGTGACAAGTTGTCTGACTCTGCTGAGCTCAAACGCTCTTTTACGGCACGCTCAACACGTACTAGACCAACACGGAATTGGTTTTCTGCCATCTCGCCCACTGAACGAATACGGCGGTTACCTAGATGGTCAATATCATCGACATCGCCGCGACCGTTACGAATTTCGATAAGTTCTTTTAGAACATTAACGATATCATCGTTGGTCAATACACTGCGTTCGCGCTGTACGTCTGGATCATCGGTGTTTTCAAATGGCAGACCAAGACGACGGTTGAACTTCATACGGCCGACGTTAGATAAGTCATAACGATCGGCGTTGAAGAACATGCTCTCAAACAGTTTCTCAGCCGTTTCAACCGTTGGTGGTTCACCTGGACGCATGACTTTATAGATTTCGATCAATGCTTCTTCGCGGGTTGAGGTGCTATCAGCACGTAGCGTATCGGCAATATAACTACCTTGGTCGATATCGTTAGTGAACAGAATGCTGAACTCTTTGATGGCACCACTGGCTTCAAATGAGTTCAATTTTACCAATAACTCGTGGTCGATTGGCGTGTTCGCTTTAGCGATGATTTCATCATTAACAACGATGTCTTCAGCTAAAATACGCTCATATAGGTATTCATCAGGTACCGCAATTTTCGTCATACCTGCTTCTTCAAGCTGACGGATACGGCGTGCGTTAATACGTTTGCCCTGCTCTACAATAACGTCACCTTCAGGTGATACGATATCAAACTGCGCCATTTCGCCACGTAGACGATCAGCAACTAGATCAATTTCAAACGTCTCTTCAGCTTTATAAACAGCAACTTTATCAAAGAACAAATCTAGAATTTCAGATGTAGTCAGGCCAAGTGCACGTAGAATGATAGAAGCCAATAGCTTACGGCGACGGTCAATACGAGCAAAGACTAAGTCCTTTGCATCAAATTCAAAGTCTAACCATGAGCCACGATAAGGGATGATACGCGCGTTATAAAGCACTTTACCACTTGAATGCGACTTACCTTTATCATGGTCAAAGAACACACCAGGTGAACGATGTAGCTGAGATACGATAACACGCTCAGTACCATTAATAATGAAAGTACCGTTAGCAGTCATCAAAGGTATCTCGCCCATGTAAACGCTTTGCTCACGGATATCTTTGATAGCGGCTTTGCTATCTTTATCTTTGCTGTCTTTATCTTTGATGATCAAGCGAATTTTGACACGCATCGGCGCCGCAAACGTTGAACCACGTAAGATACACTCACGCTCATCAAATTCAGGCGTACCTAAATAGTACTCAACAAATTGTAACTCGGCGTTACCAGAGTGACTCTCAATTGGGAAAATAGATGAATACGCAGCTTGCAAACCAGTATTCTCACGAGCTTTTGGCTTTTTATGCTCTTGCAAAAATTGCTCATAAGAATCTACTTGAATAGACAGTAAATAGGGAACGTCCATTACAGTGG
This sequence comes from Psychrobacter sp. UBA2514, assembly GCF_002341255.1. Taxonomy (NCBI): domain Bacteria; kingdom Pseudomonadati; phylum Pseudomonadota; class Gammaproteobacteria; order Moraxellales; family Moraxellaceae; genus Psychrobacter; species Psychrobacter sp. UBA2514. The sequence goes on along the minus strand of NZ_DDNS01000014.1, from coordinate 5,083 downwards.
GCAATTCAGCAAAACTTTTGCGAATACGCTTTTTTTCAGTATAAGAATATGCCATCGAGAGTCCTTACAGTAAACGTGGAAACAAATTAAAAGCGTGGCCAGTATGCATAAATACGATGCACACTTAGCGACGTAAACGATAATATAAAACGGGTTTTCGTGTTCAGTTCATGTCTTTTCTGTCAATTACTACTTTACTCATCAGTGCTTACCTAGCACACTTCACTTAATCTCGTCTTTGCTTGCTAAATTCATGGTAAGTGAATCAATCTATATGACTGTTGCAACCAAAAAATTCAATATTATATAATCTATAATGCCTTGCCTATGAGGCTTAATTTACAAATACATTGCTGGAAAATCACGTCTATGAAGATTGCATATAAGCCACTTGCCATCTAGACTGCTTATTACCGAACTATGTCCCCTACACATGCAAACTGTCTATAAGAGTTAATATCGACAGTCATGCCGCACCAGATAGGCAACTTATGATCAACAGCTTTTTCAGAATACCGCTTTTGTCAGGATTAATAATCGGGGTAACTATAACTTTAAGAATCAGTATAAACTATAGTGTTGATAGGAAAGCATGCAGACACAAAAAAATGCCAAACATCTACAGACGTTTAGCTGATATTAACTGATTTTAAAACTGCTATGTGTTCTTGCATGTATATCGTCTGTCCTTTTGATGGGTATCCACCGTTAATGCATACGTATGTTGGCAGACACAAAAGGTCAAGCTACGAATTATAATAAAAAAAAGCTGGCAATGCAAGGCATTACCAGCTTTTTTTTCTGTACAGTGTTAAACTTATTTTAGTTCAACAGTTGCACCAGCTTCTTCAAGTTTCTTTTTCAACTCTTCAGCTTCAGCTTTAGATGCGCCTTCTTTGATTGGAGCTGGAGCGCCTTCAACCAAATCTTTCGCTTCTTTTAGGCCAAGACCAGTTGCTTCACGTACGGCTTTAATTACGCCAACTTTCTTGTCGCCGAAGCTAGCAAGAACAACGTCAAACTCGTCTTTTTCTTCAGCAGCAGCAGCGCCACCAGCAGCAGCAACAGGTGCAGCAGCAGCAACAGCAGCAGTTACGCCGAATTTTTCTTCCATATCGCTGATTAGCTCAACGATGTCCATTACTGACATTTCAGCGATTGCGTTTAACACATCTTCTTTAGATAGTGCCATGAGAACTCTCCGTTATCTGATAAAAATTAATTGATTTTAATATCGCTTTGATTGATTGCCGAATGTGGCAATAAAATTCAACCAAAATTAGCAATGTTAAAGTTACGTTAAAACAAGCAATTAAGCAGCTTCTTTTGCGTCTTTGATTGCCGCTACAGTGCGAACGAACTTGCCAGGAACAGCGTTCATAGTCTGGACAAGCTTGGTCACTGGTGCGTTCATAGTAGCCATCAAGATAGAGATTGCTTCGTCGCGAGTTGGTAGCTTCGATACGCGCTCTAGCTCTTCTGGACCATAAACTTCACCACCGACTGATACTAATTTGGTCTCTAAAGCTTTGTTATCTTTACTGAAGTCGAAAACGACTCTGGCAGCAGATCCCAAATCTTCCATAGAGAAAGCCAAAAGTAGTGGACCAGTCATACGGTCTGACATGCTCTCAAACTTAGTGCCTTCAAAAGCGCGTTTTGCCAGGGTATTTTTTACCACTTTCAAAACGACACCTTTTTCACGGGCTTGTACGCGAAGCTGAGTAAGCTGTGCAACACCAATACCGTGATATTCGGCAGCTACTGCTGAGTAAGCATTAGCAGCAACTTCAGACACTTCAGCCACAACTTGTTGTTTTTGCTCTAGCGTTAATGCCATAAGTTGACTCCTTTAATCTTATCAATCTGCTTATCATAAAAGCGCTAAAAATCGAAATTTCTGCAAGCTTAAATTTCAAGCTAGGACTGACTTGATACGACACATTACCAGCGGATTCAATTAATAAAAAAAGCATCTACTGGTAACGACTGATTACGGCACCGTTATCAGAATGACGTTGAGTAATAGTTTGAAGATTATATAAATAACCTTACCGCCCTATTCGCTCGTGTCTTAAACTGTATGGGCCACCGTCTGCGTAGGACAACTAAGATTTTCATCTGTCGTCGATTAACAAAAGTGACTCAGTGTCATATTTAACCATTCGAAAATTGTTACTTATGACGCTAAACCACTCTCTACCTACGGTCTTAGACAGCGTAGCAAATACTACGCTGACCTAATTTTTAAATATAGTATGTGCTCATCATTCAAAATACTTGAAGTTCAAGTACTCAAAAATAGAGACTTTAATTATTTTGCGGTACGATAAGGAACAGCGTCGATCGTTAGACCAGGGCCCATCGTGCTAGACAAGGTGATTTTCTTGATGAAAGTACCTTTAGAAGTAGCAGGCTTAGCACGCTTTAAATCAGAAAGAATCGCTTGCGCGTTTTGCTCGATTTGCTCAGCAGTGAAACCAACTTGACCGATAGTTGCATGGATAATACCAGCTTTATCAACACGGTACTGAGCCTGACCCGCTTTCGCATTAGTCACAGCTTCAGCAACGTTTGGCGTTACCGTACCAACTTTAGGGTTAGGCATTAGACCGCGTGGGCCTAGGATCGTACCCAATTGACCAACAACACGCATAGCATCAGGAGCTGCGATCACAACATCAAAGTCCATGTTACCGGCTTTAATTTCTTCTGCTAGGTCTTCAAAACCAACGATGTCTGCACCAGCTTCTTTAGCGGCTTCAGCAGCAGCGCCTTGAGCAAATACAGCAACGCGTTTGGTTTTACCAGTACCAGCAGGTAGATTGGTTGCACCGCGAACGACTTGGTCAGATTTACGTGGGTCAACGCCCAAGTTTACTGCAATGTCGATAGACTCTTTGAATTTTAGCGCTGGCAAATCGTTTAGGATTTGAACGGCTTCTTCTAGCGTGTATTGTTTTTCGTTATCAACACGGCTTTGAATTTCTTTTTGACGTTTGGTTAGCTTAGACATTATACACCCTCCACGGTAATACCCATTGAACGTGCAGTACCAGCGATGGTACGGACAGCAGCGTCAAGATCAGCAGCCGTTAAGTCTGCATTCTTAGTCTTAACGATTTCTTCTAGTTGTGCACGGTCCACTTTACCGACTTTAGCAGTGTTCGGTGTACCTGAACCTTTAGCGATGCCAGCAGCTTTACGTAGTAAGTACGCAGCTGGTGGTGACTTCATGATGAAGGTAAAAGATTTATCGTTATATACTGTGATCTCAGTTGGGATCGGTAGACCTGGCTCCTGGCCTGAGGTCGCAGCGTTAAATTCTTTACAGAACGCCATGATGTTCACGCCTTTTTGACCCAAAGCTGGACCAATCGGTGGTGAAGGATTTGCTTTGCCTGCAGGCACTTGCAGTTTGATGTAACCATCAATCTTCTTAGCCATGATACTCTCCTAAATGGGTGATAGCGCCAAATCAACGTGATATGACATATACCTGGTTGACTAACAGCTCCCCGGTTGATTAACTTTTTGCTGATTTAGTCTAGTTTTTCAACTTTACTAAACTCAAGCTCAACCTGCGTAGGTCGATTAAATACGTTTACCGTTAAATGTAGTTTAGACTTCTCATAATCCACTTTTTCTACCAACCCTTTAAAGTCAGTAAATGGACCATCGATAACCAATAACTCTTCGCCTGGCTCAAATAGAGTCTTAGGACGTGGGTCAGTTTCAGTCTGGTTCAAACGGTTTAAAATGCGATCAGCTTCTACTTGCGTAATCGGTGCAGGCATCTCAGGCGTACCACCGACGAAACCCATAATACGAGGGCAATCTTTTACGATGTGCCAAGTATTATCGTTCATCTCCATTTGAATCAATACATAACCTGGAAAGAATTTACGCTCACTCTTACGCTTTTTGCCGTCTTTCATTTCGACGACTTCTTCAGTAGGAACCAGTACATCACCGAATGACTCAGCAAAGTCACTACGGTTAATACGATCAGTTAACGAACGTTGTACTTGTTTTTCATATCCTGAAAACGCTTGGACAATATACCAACGCATATCACGCTCCTGATCATTATAAATAAGTCGTTATAAGTAAATCTCTCGTTAATAGTCACTAATACGTGCTATTAACCGATAAAGATACCAACGAACCAATTAAAGAAATTATCTAATAACCAAATAAAAAACCCAACAATTCCGATCACGACAATGACTTGCCATGTGTATTGAAAGGTTTCGTCTTTACCTGGCCATGTCACTCGGCGAAGCTCAACACCTGCGTCTCTTAATAATATTTTAAAAGCACGACCTTGATGCGTCAGCGCCAAGCAAATTAATGCAAATACAACAAGTGCAACAATAATACCAATACGTACCCAGACATCGTTGGCAGGTTGCCAATAGCCTGGTAAATATTGATTAACGAGAGTCGCACCGATCAAAACAATTGCGGCAAGTAGCCACAAAATCAAATCTTTGATTGAGCCAGTCTTAGCAACTTCAACAGCAGAAGTACCGCTCGCTGAGATGTGCTTATTTTTAGACAGCATTCCACCAGCAACCGCCTTGGCATCAGATAACTTAGTCTCGAGGTTATCTTGATTATTGCTCATAAAGAACTCGCTTCGGAGATGATGGGGTACAACAAAGATGAGATAAGAAGATGGCAGGCGATGTAGGACTCGAACCTACAACCCTCGGTTTTGGAGACCGATGCTCTACCAATTGAGCCAATCGCCTATGGATGTAAAGGACAGCATTATACAATATCCAGCATAGAATGCAAGCCTTTGGCGGTAAAATTGTTAATTTTTACCTGATATTACATCTATCAAAAGTCACTATATTAATTATAGGCTTTCTCGTTATGGTTTAGATTAACCATACACGTTAAATGCAGCGCTAATATAGCAAGCTATGCGGCAAATTACAATACAGTGCACTATAAATAAATAGCCAGTATCAAATCAAAAGTCACTCCATCAAAAGAACCATTCTACCAAAGCTTAGATCTAATGCTGCAAATACCCCTATTTATCTCCAAAAAAAAGCCACCCTAGATAGGA
>NZ_DDNS01000046.1:6828-7086 GCF_002341255.1 Psychrobacter sp. UBA2514 | reverse complement strand
GCGTGTTGAAAATAGCCCTAACCATTCAGAGCGATTCAACCTACCTTATTATTTTTGATGTTTTATGCATTGATAGTAGCAAGCGCGCAGCATATACGATGTTTTTTTGTATGCTTGCTGCGTTGCAAAACGTAATTGCGCCGTTTTTATCAGCGTCTTTGCTATCTCCATTTATTATAAATAAACACAATAAAAGACTATTTTATGACTCCTCAAGACACCTCTAACGATATTGAAAACAACTCTGCTCCTCAGTCC
>NZ_DDNS01000046.1:6039-6705 GCF_002341255.1 Psychrobacter sp. UBA2514 | reverse complement strand
AGATAGTGACTCAGATAGCGATACAAATAATCAGGCTGCCGACAGTTTTGATCTCAGTGTTATTGATATTGGCGCTGTCACTGACACCGCAAACTTGCCGCAGCCAAAGCCTCAACCGATAAAGCAAGCTACTTATAAAGCAGATGCCACCGACTTTGTGGTCAACGAAATACTCCCGCTAGAGTTGACAGGTGATGGTGAGCATCTATGGCTGCATATTAAAAAACTAGGCATGAACACCGCGTATCTGGCAAAACTGTTGTCAGAGTGGGCAGACATACCGCTACGTGATGTCGGTTACTCAGGACTGAAGGATCGTCATGCGGTGACGACCCAGTGGTTTAGTCTGCGTATACCCAAAAAGCAGTTGCCGCCTACAGAGTTTGCGCCGATAGATATTGGCGAGCATGAATCTGTCGTTATTCTGGCGCAGCACTGGCATAATAAAAAACTCAATCGCGGTACCCACCGTGCCAATCAATTTATCATTACCTTGCGTGATATTAAGTTTACGAATGATGATGAAAACACTGAATCAACTGAGCAATCGTTATCTACTCAGCAGACGGCTAAGCAACGCGTCGAGGAGCATTTAGCACGCATCGATGAAACAGGTGTGCCTAACTACTTTGGCCCACAGCGTTTTGGTCGTCAGGGTAATAATGT
>NZ_DDNS01000046.1:5365-5915 GCF_002341255.1 Psychrobacter sp. UBA2514 | reverse complement strand
CGCTATTTGCCCGTCCAGCGCGCGAGCCAAAGCCGCAACCCAAAAAGAGCAAACGCAAACGTGCGCCACGCGAACAAAATACGATGGAGCTGTCGGCAGCCCGTAGCTTGATATTCAATGAGATACTAGCCGCGCGAGTTCGTAATGGCAGCTGGAACACTGGCCTAGCAGGGGAAGTATTTAATCTGGATGGTTCGGGGTCGATATTTACCAGTGAGGAGATAGACGATACGTTACGCGCTCGTATGAGTAGCGGCGATATTCATCCAACTGCTGTGCTTTGGGGTACAGGTAATGACAAAGTCAGTGGCAGTGCAGCCGCGTTAGAAAACGAAGTTGTACAACACAGCCCATTACTCATGCAGCTAGCAATGGGATTGGAGCAGCGTGATATTAAAGCGCAAAGACGATCATTACGACTGCCTATTGAGCAATTAAGCTGGGAGTGGTCGGATGAGCAGATATTGGTATTGAGCTTTACGTTGACCACTGGTAGCTTTGCCACTAGCATGCTAGCAAGTTTGGTTCAGCAGATGGATTCATGATTGAG
>NZ_DDNS01000046.1:4621-5260 GCF_002341255.1 Psychrobacter sp. UBA2514 | reverse complement strand
CAGCAGATGGATTCATGATTGAGTTATTGATAGTGCAGAGGGGCAGCTAGCGGTTTTTGTAGAGTGAATGGATACTACCATTTTTTTCAGCAAACATATGGTTGGCACTGACGACTTGATTGCGTCCACGGTGCTTGGCTTCATAAAGAGCCTTATCTGCTGCGCTAATCAAACGTTGGCAGATGTCGCTAGGCAGTTTTTGCATGAATGCCATTTGGCTCTCAGCGCGCTGAGTGGCAATCGGCTTGATAAGAGGTGATGCACTTGATTGAGACTGGGCTTTTTTTGCCAAAATAGATTTATAGTTTTTGACAATGCAAGCTCTTTCTTGATGGGTCAAGGTATACAGCCCAAAACTCGCTGTCACGCTAAAATCAAACACATCACCGACCTTGATGATATGCTCAGCAATACTAAGCCGTAATTGCTCCGCAATCACCATTGCACTATCGTGCGACGTATCTGGTAGCACAACCAGAAACTCCTCACCACCGTAACGGCTAATGATGGTTTCATCTGATAACGACTGCAATAGCGTCTGCGATATTTCGATCAACACTTGATCCCCCACATCGTGGCCATAGTTATCGTTGATGCGTTTAAACCAATCCAAATCAAAGAGCATCACGCTCAAATCCT
>NZ_DDNS01000046.1:1721-4481 GCF_002341255.1 Psychrobacter sp. UBA2514 | reverse complement strand
GTACCGTTGACAACGCATACTTCATTTTCTTCAGGCCGTAGCGACGGTTTTTTAGCTTCGTGAGCTCATCTTGATTGGCATACTGCAAGGTTTCTTGCCGACTATCATCTAAAACCAATAGCAAAGCACGAAATATATAAACGATAAAAATCGCTTTCGGGAATGCTAAATATAAATGGGTTGAGCGCCAAAAAAAAGCTGATGAACGCTGTATCTCAGTGATACTATCCCAACTTAATACATTGTTTTCAAACGCTGAAGCAGCAACGGCATTTTCAACCGCCATAATCTCGTTGTAAGTCAAATAATTATGAGTTTCTAGTAACGGGTGGATAACGGTCAACTGACGTAGATTGGGTAAAGTGATACCAAAATAGGGCGAGGTAATGGCCAATAACATAAGTATGATTTGTAGCCAAAACATGCGCCAAGCATAGCGGCGTTTGATGAGCATCATGCCAAGCATCGCACCGCCAACTAGCGATACTCCAGCAAACAAGCTGCTATAACCTATCACCACGATGACGGTAGCAATATAGAACGTATAAGTCAGTACTAGTGCGATTTGCCATCTGTCTAAAATATCCCGCCTACTTCCAGAGTGCGGCAAATATTTGACCATACATAAGAAAAATAAACCCATTACGCTGATTCCCAGCCATAGTGGGTACAGATAGTGCATATTGACATAGGCATGGAGCGCATCTTGTCGCCACCAAACGAACAGACACCACAGCCAATGCAAGGATACTTCCATGACAATAAATAACGCCATCAATGACGTTCTGTCAGCCGCTTGCCACTCAAAAATCATTTGAGAGAGCTTTTTGTATCCAAGATGAGAGACCGACACAGCCATAGATGGGCTACCGCAGAAAATATAAATGCACTGACTTTACAGGCATTGTGATCGAGTTAATCGAGTTAAAGGGCGTCATACCTTTTATAAACTTTTCTAGATATCCCTTTAAGTGTTACAAGTTCTGTCTGTATTATCAATCTGTTTTGTACATTTATTTATCAATCAGCAGTTTTTGAATATACAGTTTTGAGCGTCATGATATTCACATAAAAGACTCAGTCATCTTGGCGACGAAACACAAAAGTGACTAACCGCTAAAATGTCCATAAAACATGATAAAACCATCAGACTAAGCAGGCGTGTTAAACAACTCCCAAACCCCTTGTTGGTCTTCATTCAAAATAGGCACATCACCCAAACGACGCCACGGCATATTGCTACCATGAAAGTCACTGCCAATCGAGGTGACAAGATTGTGCTCGGCAATACTACGATCAACCATTCTGCGCGTGCTGATTGGTTCACTTGTGGCTGGTAGCTCACAAGCGTCACCGCCAAGCTGAGCAAACTCCCCAATCAGCTTGCGCACTCGTGTGGCCGATAGCTGATAACGCGTGGGATGCGCGAGCACCGCTCGACCACCACAAGCATGAATCAGCTCGATACCATGCTGCATCGTCAACGCCTCGATCGCCACATAAGCAGGCTTATTATCTGCCAAATATTTATCAAAGGCTTTTTGAACGGTTTTGACCTCGCCCCGCTCAAATAATACCTGCCCAATATGTGCGCGTCCAACCGCTTGTGGGTTGCCACCTGCCTTATCGAGTACGGCTTGCCACAACTCATCGAAATCTATATCCAGCAGCTCACTGAGCTTTTCGGTGATGCGCTGACCACGTGTGGCCCGACTGTCTTGTAGTTGCTGCAGAGTGGCATGCATCTTTTCGCGATCAGTAAAGTCCAGTCCCAGCACATGAATGATCTTATTGGTAGATTTGTTTTTGCCATAGCCACCGCTCAACGTATGCTCACAGCTGATTTCCACCCCATTGATCAGCTGTATATCATAAGCATTAGCGGCTTCTCTTGCCTCATCAATGCCCACTAGCGTGTCGTGATCAGTCAATGCCAGTACATTGATGCCCGCTGCGTGCGCGCGCTTTACTACTTCAGTTGGTGCGTAAGTACCATCCGAACAGGTACTGTGACAATGTAAGTCATATTTCATAAGATAAACCTTAATATTTTAAAAAATAAGCGTATAAACAATTTAGTAGTAGATAGTCACTATTCATATTGGTTGCTATTGATTGCTATTATTAATGATAATGTCTGAGCCAACTCTCTGGATTTAGCGACTATTGCTGCTGTATTTGATGGTTATATTTGGTTAGCGCTATGGTCATTAGCCACAATAAGACCGTATTACTCTGTAGGTGACGTATATCGCAGGATTATCGTGTTGATTGCTTTTTTTTGCGGCAGTAGACGTGTAAACTACCTCATACGTTTTTGTTGGACACAACCTTTGCTATGAAAGCATTATTAGACTTTATCCCTTTGATTGCCTTTTTTATCGCGGCGCGTTATAACGGTATTTTGGCAGCGGCAGGGGCTTTGCTCGTCGCTACTATCATTGTTTATGCCATTCACTTTATTCGCCAAAAAGGCAAGTTTGATAAGCAACAATGGGTCGTCTTACTATTAACCATTTTGTTTTGCGGTGGCACATTGCTGCTGCGTGATGATATCTATCTGCGCTGGAAATCGCCCATTATCAATGGTATTTTTGCGTTGACCTTGTTTGTCAGTGCCGCTATCAATAAGCCATTAATGCAGCTAGCAATGAAAGAAGTATTTACTTTAACACTTAGTGGTTGGAAAAAACTGACCGTTGCTTGGGCACTTTTCTTCGCCCTCATGGCTGTACTCCATTATATTACAGCATTCACCAT
>NZ_DDNS01000046.1:0-1602 GCF_002341255.1 Psychrobacter sp. UBA2514 | reverse complement strand
CATTATATTACAGCATTCACCATGTCAGATGAAGCGTGGATTAACTTCAAGACTTATGGCTGGATTCCGATTATGCTGGTATTCGTCGTGGCTCAGTTTGCTGTACTCAAAAAGCATCTCAACCCTGCGCTGACGGACAAAACCACTAAATAACAGTTATGCGCTGATTGCAGCTACTGTCTTATAATTGATAAAACTGCTTTTAGAGCTCAAAGTAATCAGCCGTTAGCGTTATACGATGTATTTCAAATCAATCATTACGTTTTATTATCAACTAAGGAAGTTCCATGTCTTTATTTGTCATTATTGGTCATGATGTGGCTAATAGCAGCGCACAGCGTCTGATTACTCGCGCTGAACATATTGAGCGGCTGCAGGCGCTAAGTCGTGAAGATCGTCTGGTGATTGCAGGCCCAACGCCGATCGAACATGGCAAAAGCGATATGTCAGGCAGTGTAATCATTGCTGAGTTTGACTCTATCGAGGCGGCACAAGCGTGGGCAAACGATGAGCCTTATTTGCGTGATGGCGTTTATAGCCACGTAGATATCAAGCCATTTATCCAAGCATTGCCTGCGCCCACTGATAAAGTAGCTGCATCGTGAGTCAGAAAGTCCTTTATTTGAATACTCGATTCTATAAAAGTAGCTTGGCTAGCCTGTTACTGATGGCAGCAGTATCAGTGCAAGCCGCGCCAACGGCACCCAACGCAGATGCAGCGAATCCTACAGTAGCCCCTATAAATCAACCTGCTGTAGGCGATGCAGCAACAAGTTCAGCACTAGATATCAATGATACTCTGGCAGCACAGTTGCAACCGTCTACTAAAGCACTGTCCGAGGCCAATCAAGAACTACTCAGCCGTAATGCACAATTGCAACGCCAAGTGAACGACTTGCAGACCCAAGCAAACGTTTTAGTCTATGAGAGCAAAGGTCAGCTGTTTTTGTATGGTGCATTTACCGTTTTAATCAGTTTATTGGTGGGTATTTTTATCTCGTGGCTGGTGTTCGTTCGCCGTGATCGCTGGTAAGCAATGCGCTCTTTATAGATTTAGCCTTTGACCTGCTCTATTCTGCGACGTCTCATTGTATTTTTATGAACTTGATTCTGTCATCAAGAACATTTTTATTATAGTAAATCATCCTACTAAGAAGTTTCCATGTCTATCGCTCATCACACAAACGCTGAACCATTAAACATTATCACACCTGCCAAGGTTGAGTGGCAAATGGATGATACTGGCAATATGGTGCCAGTGTCTGGTGAGTTCGGCGATGTGTATTTTTCGCATGCGGATGGTCTGGCAGAGACACGTCATGTATTTTTAGAGCACAATCAGCTGCCTGATCGCTTGGCAGGCCTTGTACCAAAGCAATGCTTTACGATTGCCGAATTGGGTTTTGGTACTGGGCTTAACTTATTGGCGACTTGGCAGTTATGGCGACAGCTGCGCGATACCTACCCACAACTGGCAGATGCCCGCCTACATTTCATTACCACTGAAAAATTCCCGATACCGCTTGCAGATCTGACGCACATACTTGCCCTATGGGGTCAGCGTGCGCCTGAGCTTGTAGCGTTGATTGAGCCACTTTTGGC
>NZ_DDNS01000023.1:446-53055 GCF_002341255.1 Psychrobacter sp. UBA2514 | reverse complement strand
ACTACTTTTGCAAGAGGTCTACTGTTTGCTACTAATATAAAAAAGCGATCCTTTAAGGGTCGCTTTTTTATTATGTGTTGTTAGAAATCACATGTAACAGACTATAGGTAAAAATATTTATTTTCTGACTATAGACCTCACCGTAAAAATCACATTAAAGACAAAAAGTAAACTACAGCATTTTATTTATATCTTATATGTACTGTTCAGTCATAATTGAGAAATAAAGCACTTTAAATGTTGTTTTAGTGTCAAAAAGCTATTAGTATTCAACTTAGGACACGACTTTGAGACTCTCAATGTTAAGCGCAGCAATGCTATATATTGATTATCAAAGTAGTAATACAACAAGGACCGTTGGAGATACATAATGCGCACTACCTTTCACTTGAAAACCCTTGCAGTAGCAATCGCTACTCTCTCTGTCGCTAGCATTACTAATGCTGCTGGTCTTGATCGTTCAGGCCAGGACGTCACTGCTTTCTTTCAAGATGGTACCTATGCAGAAGCCGTCTATACTTATATTGATGCTGATGTAAGTGGTTATGATAGTGCTAACACTAACCCTTCTCAAAATGATTATGTACGTGGTGATAAGACAGGTGATATTGCTGAGTCTTATGACTTTTTCCGCTATGGCGTGAAGACTGATATCAACGACACGTTCAGTGTGGGTGTGCTATATGACGAGCCCTTTGGTGCTGCTGCTGAATATACCCAAAGTAACTTCGTCTCAGAAGGAGATGTCGACGCTTCTATTGCTTCTATTACTAATGGTGCAGCGCCAAGTCTGGCAGCGGCACAGGGTGCAATCGGTGCTCTGGCTGCAGGAGAAACAGCGGGTGTTTTGACTCCAGAACAGCAGGCTCAGTTAGACGGATTGCGTGGAGCAGTAGCAGTAGCACAAGCTGAAGCAGGTAATGCAGGCGAAAATACTAATGTAGAAGTCCGTAGCCAAAGCTTGACTGGTATTCTGGGAATGAAATTCGGTGCCAATAAAAACTTCCAAATTTATGGTGGTCCAGTTGCTCAGCGTATCCAATCTGAAACCAAGCTGCGTGGCTTAGCTTATGGACCTGCTACTGGCTATACGTCAAACAGCAATCCTGATATGGATTATGGTTATATCGCAGGTATTGCCTATAGCAAGCCTGAAATTGCTCTAAAAGCAGCGTTGACTTATCGTTCTGAGATTGATCATGATATAGATATCTCTGAGAATTATCCTATAGCAGGTATTTTGGCTCAAGGAGCTGCTTTGCAGCAAGGAGCGACTCCAGCACAGGCAGCGGCTATAGGGGCTGCGGCTGCTAACCGCAACAGTAATTATGAGATTACAACCCCTAAATCAGTCAACTTTGATTTCCAAACAGGTATCAATCCGACTACTTTAGCAACGGCAAAAGTGCGTTGGGTACCATGGAGCGATTTTGTCATCACACCACCATTATATAATGACGTTAGTAAACGTAATTACGGCCCTGATGGTTTGGACTTGGTTGAATACGATGATGACCAATGGCAAGTGGAGCTTGGTCTTGCCAAGCGTGTTGCACCAGCACTTGCTATCAGTGGTACTGTGGGTTGGGATAGTGGTGCCGGTGATCCAACAACGTCGTTAGGTCCTGTCGATGGCTATTACAGCGTCGGTCTTGGTGCCAAATACAACGTGACGGAAAACTGGGCCGTGTCTGCTGGTGGTAAATACTTATGGTTCGGTGATGCAAAAGGTCGTCTACCTAGTGGAAAAATCGTTGGTGATTTCCAAGATAATGATGGTTATATTGCTGGTTTGAAGATTTCTTATCAGGGTAAATAATCGATTTGTATCTCCTGTAGACAATAAAAAGCGGCCTATCATAGGTCGCTTTTTATTGATTCCAATATTTTGAAGTGAATAAAAACTCTTAGATATGGAAAGATATTTAGAGTGTTTTACAGAGAGTAAATTAATAACTGATAGCTACAACCTACTTACTACTCATATGTTGTTATACGTGTGATATCTGCCTTCCAGTTGATTGAATGATAAGCAATGTATCCATTGTCGCTACCTATATGATAGTTAGCTATCCATATAGGTAGGGGCATGTTTAGACAGATTCATTTGGCAATAGTACATAGCTATTCTATTAAGAGTAGATACTCATAATAGAAGGTTAGAGCAGCCTTCCTACTTATAATAGTAGCTACTTACATCATAATTAATAGCTACCAATAAAAAAACTCGCCATTAGTGGCGAGGTTTTTTTATAGTGATAAGGTCAAGTTACTGTATAAACCTACTTGTTCAGGTTCAATTCCATCTCTTTGTATTTAGCGGCGACTGATTCTCTTGGACCGCCCGTCATGATACTGACTACAAAAATAGCGATGGTACTTAAGATAAAGCCTGGAACAATAGCATATAACCAGCTATTTAGTGCCATACCATCTATTTGGAAAGGACCATAGATCCATAAGATAACCGTCAATGCACCCACAACCATGCCGGCAACAGCGCCATTACGGTTCATGCGGCGCCATGTGAGACTGAAAATAACCAACGGCCCAAACGCTGCACCAAATCCTGCCCATGCGTTTGATACTAGGTTCAATACTGAGCTGTCTGGATCAGAAGCTAACAAGATAGCAACAATGGCGACCACGACAACTGAGATACGTCCAACCAATACTTGACGAGCTTCTGGTGCATCTCTGTCAAAGAATAGTTTATAAACGTCTTTGGTTAATGAGCTTGATACTACCAATAGCTGCGATGAGATGGTACTCATGATGGCCGCTAAAATCGCTGCTAATAGGAAACCTGAAACCAACGGATGGAATAGGAACTGAGTGAATACTAAAAAGATAGTCTCAGGATCATCTAACGTCATAGCTGTCTTTTGTACATAAGCACGACCAGCAAAACCAGTCATGAGCGCACCAATAAGACTGACAATCATCCAGCCCATACCGATATTACGTGCAGTAGGCACATCTCGTACTGAGCGGATTGCCATAAAACGCACAATAATATGCGGCTGACCAAAATATCCTAAACCCCATGCCATGAGTGAAATGATACCGATGATACTCATACCGCTAGTAATATTTAGTAGGCTTGGATCAATGTTTCTAACGGCTTCAGTCGTGGCTGAAACACCGCCAAGATCTGTAAAGGCAACGAGAGGTACAATGACCATCGCAAACAGCATGATGATACCCTGAACAAAGTCAGTCATCGATACTGCTAAGAAACCACCGAATAGCGTGTAACCGACAACGACGCCAGCAGTCACCCAAAGTCCTGTGGTGTAAGATAGGTTAAGTGAACTTTCAAAAAGCTTACCACCGCCTACGAGACTTGCCGCTGTGTAAACAGTAAAGAATAAAATGATAACCAAAGCGGAGATTACACGCAGCATATGCGATTTATCTTCGAAGCGGTTGGCAAAATAGTCAGGCAAAGTAATAGCGTTATCAGCGACTTCGGTATAAACACGAAGACGCGGTGCTACGATGATATAGTTTAAGAAGGCACCAAGGGTCAAACCAAGTGCGATCCAAATACTCACCACACCATCTGCATACATATAGCCTGGTAGTCCGAGTAGCAACCAACCTGACATGTCCGATGCGCCTGCTGAAAGTGCAGTAACTGCTGGACCTAGATTACGTCCTCCTAAAAGATAACCCTCGGTATCATTGGCTTGCTTAAAATAAGCATAAACACCAATTCCAATCATCACTAAAAAATAGGCGCCAAGTGATATAAGCACGCCACTAGAAACTCCGTTCATATAAGTTATCCTTAACCAACATCGTTGGCTTTAATTATTTTTTAACTATAAAAGTTCTGTCTTAAAAGACGATGCCTCAAACAAAATATCTCAAACAATGTTTAAAGACAAAAAAAGCCATTAATTAAGACATAATGGCTTTTTTCAGTATCTTTTGTAGTTTTATATGATTGATGTCGTTATATGGCTAGCACTCATATAGAGATAGAGAACAATGGGAACCTCGCATTCCACTTATCTGCTGTTATTGCTCGCATCTGCTATTTATATATGAGTATTAGCAACCTACATAACCAATCAGCGAAACCATTAAACCTACTGTTAACCATCATATCTTACTAGAAGTATTCAATATATGACTATCAGTGTCCTTGTGGTAAATTTTTGTTATTAAAACAACGTCAAGCATATTATAACGTATGAGAGTCACGAATGCGAATAGCTTAAATACCTAAATTGTTGTATTGGGAGGTTTTTACTCAATCGGCGCCAGCAAATCTAGTAGTGCGGTTACGCTACTAGATTGTGTTAGCTTCGGATTGATAACCACACCTAAATAGCGTTGTAACTCAATGTTATCTGCCATATCTATACGTTCCAAATCTTGACTGACCATAGTTTGCGGAAGGACTGACCAACCCAGTCCAACAGAAACCAGCATTCGAATAGATTCAAGCGGATTGGTACTCATCGTGGCATAAGGTTTTAGGTTATGCTTAGCAAACTCAGCCAAAGTAATCTGACTGGTAAAGGTATTGGCAGACGGTAGAATAGCAGGATAGCGTGCTAACTGCTCTAAAGTGACATTAGATTTGGTCGCTAGAGGTGATAATGTCCCTGTCATAAAATATAGTGGATCTGACCAAAGCGTATGATAGGTTAGGCGCTTATCATATACAGGCGGTAGCGTGACAAACGCCAATGACAGATCGCCGTCCAGTACTGCTTTGTGGGCCTTTTCTGAGTCAACAAAATGAACTTCTAACTGAACAGCAGGATAAGTCTGAATAAAATGCTTAAGCACGGGTGCTAGATGATGTAAACCAATATGATGGCTTGTACCAATGACAAGCTTGCCAGAGACGATATGCTGAGAATGCTGCAAGTTAATCTTAAAATTCTCATAATCTTCCAACCAGCGTTTTGCATGTGGCAGCATCTCAATAGCAGCCTGCGTGGGTACAATCCCGCGGCCTACAGTATCAAACAAAGTAATGTTAAACTCATCTTCTAAGTTTTTGATGCGCTTACTGACGGCAGGCTGAGTGATGAACAGCTTTTCTGCGGCACCTGAAATACTGCCAGTGTGCATAACGGTAACGAATGTCGTCAAGTTTGTGGTGTTCAAACGGATTTCCTTAGCTACTTTATGAGCTATAAATAAAAGTGGGCTGAGCCAATGATAACGTATTAAAAATAAAAGTTTGCATCTGGTTAAAAATCATCAATTATTATTATAGGATTTGCCTGCTATAATCACAAGATATCAAGGCGTATTGTCACATATTTATTCTTTTAAGTTGATTATTTGCAGTCTCAAGCGTGTTTAGGCGCTGCTTATAGCCACAAATCTAAAATTATTAATGAATAATATTTATACTACACAAAATATAGCAATTCTAGAATATATATTTCAATATCATTGATTAGGTAGAAGTTATTGCAAAATGATGCTCTCACACAAATCATAAAGAGCTATCATGCAGTTAAATACGACATTATAGATAAATCTAATCGTTAATTGAACAAACAGAACCTTAGCTTACCAACAGGTGAGCAAGCGAAAATCAAGTCAGTAGTAATTAATAAAGGATAGCATCATGGCCGGTCAAACTTTATATGACAAACTTTGGAATGCTCATGAAGTCACCAAGCGTGACGACGGTTCGAGCTTAATTTATATCGATCGCCATCTGTTGCATGAAGTGACGAGTCCACAAGCGTTTGAAGGGTTGGAGCTTGCCAATAGAGCACCATGGCGTTTGTCTGCCAATATCGCCAGTCCTGACCACAATGTGCCAACAGTCACCAAAGAGCGCTCAGCAGGTGTCCCTGGTATTAAAGACAAGGTATCACGTCTGCAGGTTGTCACATTGGATGAGAACTGCACCAAATTTGATATCGCAGAATTTACAATCAACGATGCGCGTCAAGGAATTTTGCATGTCGTTGGTCCTGAGCAAGGTCTTGTATTGCCAGGTATGACCGTTGTTTGCGGTGATTCGCATACAGCGACACATGGCGCACTTGGTTGCTTGGCACATGGTATCGGCACTTCTGAAGTTGAGCACGTATTGGCAACGCAGTGCTTGATCCAAAAGAAATCAAAAAATATGCAAATCCGCGTCACTGGTCAACTTGGTGCGGGCGTGACCTCAAAAGACGTCGTGCTGGCCATTATTGCGAAGATCGGTACGGCAGGCGGAACTGGACATGCGATTGAATTTGCAGGTCAAGTGTTTGAAGACATGAGTATGGAAGGTCGTATGACTGTCTGTAACATGGCAATTGAGGCTGGTGCTCGCGTGGGTATGGTGGCCGTTGATGATACGACGATAGACTATGTTAAAGGTCGCCCGTACGCGCCAAACGAGTCACAGTGGCCACAAGCTGAAGCCTACTGGCGTACATTATATTCAGATGATGACGCAGTATTTGATACCGTGGTTGAGATCGATGGTAGCCAAATAGCACCGCAAGTATCTTGGGGTACCTCGCCTGAGATGGTCGTTGATATCACCCAATCGGTACCGACACCTGACCAAGCCATTGATGAAGCCCAAGAAGAGGGTTGGTTACGCGCATATACCTATATGGGTCTAGAAGCTGGTCAGAAAATCACGGACATTCAGCTTGATCGTATATTTATTGGCTCATGTACCAATTCGCGTATCGAAGATTTGCGGGACGCTGCAGCAGTTATCAAAGGACGCAAAGTGGCTGATAATATCAAAGAAGCCATCGTTGTTGCAGGCTCTGGACAAGTAAAACTACAAGCAGAGGCTGAAGGTTTAGATGCTTTGTTTACCGAAGCGGGTTTTGAATGGCGTGAGCCGGGTTGTTCAATGTGTCTTGCCATGAATGCAGACAAACTTGAGCCGCAAGAGCATTGTGCATCGACGTCTAATCGTAATTTCGAAGGTCGTCAGGGTAATGGTGGTCGTACGCATTTGGTCAGTCCAGCAATGGCAGCTGCAGCAGCGTTGGCAGGTCATTTTGTAGACGTTCGTACGTTTTAAGACTGATAATAAGTAGCTGACATCATGCTTATATCAACGATAAATATATGAGCATGGTGTCAAAACGGTAAAAATTTATTTACTGTTTAATACGCTTATCAAGATCGTCAGCCAGCAAAAATATAATTGATAGGAAATTTTATGCAAGCTTATAACACCCAAACCGGTATCGTTTGCCCACTTGATCGCGCAAACGTCGATACCGATCAAATTATCGCAAAACAGTTTTTGAAGTCTATTAAACGTACAGGCTTTGGCGTGAATTTATTTGATGATTGGCGCTATCTTGATGAAGGATATCCAGGCCAAGACCCCAGCACACGTGTTATCAATCCAGACTTTGTATTGAATAAACCTCGCTATCAAGGCGCTACTATATTGCTAGCACGCAGAAACTTTGGCTGCGGCTCTAGTCGTGAGCATGCACCTTGGGCACTTTCTGAGTATGGCTTTCGTACGGTTATCGCACCAAGCTTTGCTGATATCTTTTACAATAACTGCTTTAAAAATGGCATGTTACCGATTGTACTAGATGAAGCAATTGTGGATACTTTAATGAAGGCGACTGTTGCTAATGAAGGCTATGAGCTGACGGCAGATCTTGAGCGTCAGGTAGTCATCACGCCAACAGGCGAAGAGTATGCCTTTGAAGTGGATGCTTTTCGCAAACATTGCTTGTTAAATGGGCTAGATGATATCGGTTTAACCTTGCAGCAAAGCGATGCTATCAAAGACTACGAGCATAAAATGATGCAAAAAACGCCGTGGATCTTTAACGACGTACGCGCTTAGGTAAGGATTTTATGATGCCTTGCTCACAAAACTGCTGGCCAGTCGCAACGCATCGTTGAGTTATGGCGGTGAACTGGCTAAAATGAAGGGTAGTTTTTACCATACTTTATTATCTTTCTTATAAATTATCTTTCTTATAAATTATCTTTCTGATAAACAGTAGCCGCCATTATGAATAAAAAACGTTATGCTCTATCGACAAGTACGATTGTTGCTGCAAGCTTATTTTTGTCAGGCTGCCAGCTATTGACGGGCTATCAAAAAATAGATGAGGCAGAAAGTGCGAAAGCGTGGGTAGGTAAGATCCAACCCGTTGCTGGCGAAGTAAATATCGCGTGCGTGGGTACTTACCACTGTGAAATCGTGCAAATAGATAAGACACTGGTTATTTCTCCTGATAATCATGAGCCAATTAATCCTCAGATTGTAGAGGCTTTACCAAGTTATAAAGGTACTGCAACGCCCCAAATGAGCATAGAGATGACACCGCTCATGAGTAAAAACTCTATAAAGATAGTGCCACTAGCCGCATCTGGTATGCCAGGGTTGACCAACTATTATGCACGGGTGATGCCTGCAAAACGTGAAGTCCATGTCAATTTTTATCCAGAGAATAACATGGGATACGTTGAGCGTTTTGCGATGATTCATGATTTTGCGGACGCAGGTACTTACGAGTTACGTGCTTATCAAAAGAAAAGTAGTGAAAAATCTGGCAGTTTGTTGGATACAGCGTCGCCTGAGCCTTTATGTATTGATCTATTACAAGGTAATAAGGTGCAGCGCCGATTCTGTAAACAGTTAGAGTCTGAGCACCAAGGTGAGTTTGTAGAGACAGGCATGGTCAGAGCAGTGACGTCAGCATCTAAACCTAAAACGACCACAGCGTAATAAAAATTAATTGATAAAAATATGTCCAAAAGGATTAGTATGGCAACGATTTTAACATTAGCGGGCGATGGTATTGGCCCTGAAATCATGACTCAAGCCATTGACGTGCTCAAAGCCGTCAATGAGAAGTTTTCACTTGATTTGACATTAGAGTCTGGATTGATTGGTGGTGTGGCTATTGATGCCACAGGTGAGCCTTTACCTGATGAAACATTAGCGCGTGCACGTGCAGCAGATGCTGTATTATTAGGCGCTGTCGGTGGCCCTAAATGGGATACGATTGAACGTAGTAAGCGCCCTGAGCGCGGTCTGCTTAAAATCCGTGGTGAGCTGGGTTTGTTTGCCAATTTACGTGTGGCAAAGCTTTATCCGCAGCTAGCCAATGCGTCAAGTATCAAGCCTGAAATTATATCTGGTTTAGATTTGCTGATTGTTCGCGAACTGACGGGTGGCATTTATTTTGGCGAGCCACGTGGTATTCGCACACTAGAAAATGGTGAGCAGCAAGGCTATAACACGATGGTGTATAGCACCAGTGAGATTCAGCGTATCGGTAAAGTTGCTTTTGAGTTAGCAAAAACCCGTGCCCAAGCCGCAGGTACAGCTGCCAAGGTATGTTCAGTAGACAAAGCCAACGTCTTAGAAGTGACTGAGCTGTGGAAACAAACAATGATTCAGATGCAGCAAGCAGAGTATAGCGATGTGGCGTTATCCCACATGTATGCTGACAATGCTTGTATGCAGTTGATCAAAGATCCTAAGCAGTTTGATGTCATGGTAACAGGCAATATGTTTGGTGATATCTTATCTGATGAAGCGGCAATGTTGACCGGTTCTATTGGTATGCTGCCATCAGCGAGCTTGGATGAGAATGGCAAAGGTATGTATGAGCCATGTCATGGTTCTGCGCCTGATATCGCTGGGCAAGATAAAGCCAATCCATTGGCGACTATTTTGTCTGTCGCTATGATGCTGCGTTATACCTTTAAGCAAGAGGAAGCCGCACAAGCGATCGAGCAAGCAGTCAGTGAGGTGCTTGATGATGGTCTGCGTACGCTTGATATTTTAGACAGCAGTGAAGCTGGACTCAAGCAAGTGGGCTGTCAAGAGATGGGGCAAGCGGTATTGGCTAAACTGGTATAAGTCAGCTAATCTAATGTAGACCATTTTAAGGTAGTTTTTACAGTTTAATCTCGTTCATTTTATACCCATAAGTTGCTGAGCAATTTATGGGTTTTTTCTGTTATATGGTATTGAGTCATGCCTTATTGTAAACGGATCAGTGCGTTTGTTCACCCTCTTAACAAATGCACAGTAGGAAGAGTCAGTTATTAACATAAAGCTGTTAGGGAATAGTGGCAAGACTATGGCAATATATTTCTATAATAAATTTTTCGATATTTTTTGATATATGGTAACTATTTAGGGAGTTTTTTTATGTCTCAATTACTTAAGGTTAGCAGCCTTGTTATAGCGATGGGTACAACGTCCGCATTATTAGTAGGTTGTAGTAGCAATGCTAATAATAGCGCACAAACGGCTAATGACAGCAAGTCGTCTAATAGTGGTATGACAGGCACTACAACAGATAATAATAACCATGCAGGAACCGAAGCAAAGATGAGTACTAGTAGCAACCAATCTACTAGTAACCAAACTAATAGCAACAGTATCGATGCTGATACGATGGACAGCACGATGGCTGATAGTAACGATATTAGTCCAGTAACCAACGGTGTTAGTCAGCAAATAGAGGGTAATAGCAAAGCCGCAAATTCGCTAAATGAATTACTAACCAAAATTGAATACAGTACAGAAAATCTATCAGAAACTGCTAAAAAGGTAAATGAAGCAACATGGAAAGCTGATACCAAAATTGATCGTAATGTTGCTACCAAATTACAAGCGCTACTGAACTGGAATCATAGTGGTGTGGGTGCAGTGGATGGCTATTGGGGCAAAAACACGCGTAAAGCCATGCAAGCTTTTCAAAAGGCTCAAGGATTACCAGTAACTGAAGCGGTCAATGAAGAGACGTGGCAAGCATTGACTAAGAACTCTACGCTTACTTCACAGCCTGTATTGGTCAGTTATCAGCTGACAGATGCTGATGTGAATGTCAAAACTACCCAAATTCCTGCTAGTGCTGAAGCCAAAGCCAAGCTAGATGGTATGTATTATGAAAGCGTCCTTGAAGCCTTGGGCGAAAAATTTCATATCAGTCGTGATTATCTCAAATCGCTTAACCCAAATGCCAGCTTTAAAAGTGGCGAAACCATCATTGTCTATAACCCAGGAAACCCTAATACAACACCAGTGAGCCGAGTGGTCGCTGATAAAGACACGCAAACCCTATATGCATACGATGACAGTGACAATCTGGTTGCCAGCTATCCAACCACAGTAGGTAGCACAGCAACACCTTCGCCAACGGGTACGCATAAAGTCAAAGTCAAAATTCACGAGCCAAATTACACCTATACTAGCGATAATGGCAAAAAATCTATTATCCCGCCAGGCCCTAACAATCCCGTTGGTGTGGTATGGATAGGCCTTAGCAAACCATCGTATGGCATTCATGGATCACCCGATCCTGAACGTATCAGTCGTCAGGCATCAGCAGGTTGTGTTCGCCTCACTAACTGGGATGCACTGAGCCTATTAGGTGTTATCAAGAACGATGCCACTGTCGAGTTCAAATAACTCATCGTTTAATTATTTCATAAAACGCAGACAAAAAAATACCGCTGAAATTTAGCGGTATTTTTTATGGTAAAACAAACAGCGAACACTAAATAGCTAAAACAGTGATAGGCAATAATGAGCAGGTTAGCGTTTTCATTATTATTATCAGTCAAACTACTCAAGCGTCTATATCAGCTATCAGCGATAAAGTAGCTATTTGGTTATTGGCTGTATTTTTATAAATACTTTTATAACCATATGGGTTGGCGAGTATTTAGTTTTTACCACGGTAAGTAATACGACCTTTAGATAGGTCATAAGGGGTCATTTCAACCTTAACTTTGTCACCTGTCAAGATACGAATATAGTGCTTACGCATCTTACCTGAGATGTGTGCAATGATTTCGTGTCCGTTTTCTAAACGAACTTTGAACAAAGTGTTAGGAAGGGTATCAATGACTTCGCCTTCAAATTCGATAATATCGTCTTTTGCCATAATTTGTATCAATCAATTAAAAATAAGCCCATATTATACGTAAGTTAGCGGATTAAAGCAATACAGAACCTGGTTTTGACTTGACAGCATGTAAGTGATATGTATGCTAATTTACACTGATTTAGTCAGGTAAGTTTAACCAAATCGGTGTGAGGGGTGCTTGCGGCAATAGGCGCTGGAAATGCTCAGGATAATAGGCATTGATGAAATACAAGCCATCCCCTGAGGCCGTAGGCGGCGCAATTGTCCGATCCTCTTTGCTCAAAATATTTAAAAAGTCTGCTGGTTCTAGCTCATGTCTGCCAATCGCGTATAGCGTACCCATCAAGTTACGAACCATGTGATGCAAAAATCCATCTGCCTGTATATCGAACACTATAAACTGACCATGAGCGAAAAGGTCGGCATGACTGACGGTACGTACTGGCTGATTGGACTGACAGGCTGCCGCACGGTAGCTGCTAAAATTGTGAGTACCAACGATATCGGCAGCTGCCTTTTGCATCGCTGCTAGGTCTAAAGGCTCATAGATATGGGTAACCTGATGATTGAGTATTGCAGGGCGCTGCGCTTGATTAAGGGTGATATAACGATAACGACGAGCAATCGCACCAAAACGCGCATGGAAATCAGCTGGCATCGGCTGAATCCAGCGCAAAGCAATATCGTCAGGTAGTAGGCTATTGACACCCCGTAACCAGTTATGAGTAGGGCGATACGCATGCGTGGTAAAATGAGCAATCATATTGCTGGCATGGACACTGGCATCAGTACGTCCAGCGGCGATGACTTCGACGGATTCATTGGCGACCTTGCCGATAGCGGTTTCTAGTGCTTCTTGTACACCCAGCACTTCTCGTTGCCGCTGCCAACCATGATAGTGCGTACCCAAAAACTCAATCGCAATCGCCAAAGTATAGGTTGGTGAACGTTCAGGTTCGATAGTTTCAATCTTAGACATTTTGGTTTCTAAGCTTATAAAGTTGGAATTAATTAAGGAGCATTTATCGCTTTTTGATGCTTGTGCCAGGCTGACTGACATTATTCAACCAGCGCTGTCGGCGCCTTGCTGGACTGTCATAGCGCAGTAGCAACCATAACAACCGTGCATAAATAGCAGGGATGGTTAAGCGTCCACCAGCAATAATGTGGTAGTCATATTGCCAACTGCCTGCCGCGTAGCTGTCGCTCACACCGCCAAACGGACATTGACTGGCAGATATCACCATGTGTCCATGCTCGTGAACCAAATCAAGCGTCTTTGCTAGTGCAGCCGAATAGGGAATATTCCCCGCGCCAAATCCTAATAGGATAATGCCACAAGGCGGCTGTGATAATAACGCTTGTAGTTGATCATTGAGCACCTGAACATCATTAGGTAAGCAGTATAAAGCATGGATTTTGGCCTGCTCAGCACTTGCTTTGATATTGGGTAGTAAGTCTTGCTGATCATCAAGCCAATGCTGCCTACGGGTATCTGAGAGATTTTTTATATAACTGTTGGCTGGATATGCTGCTCGAGAATGCCCAGTAAATGCCATAAGGTCATGACTATGAACTTTTTGCACCGTTTGTGCAGGCCACGATTCACCGCCAAAGCTAATCTTGACACCTGATTCACCAGCCGTAGCTAGTTTTAATGAGTCGTTAAGGTTGCCCCAAGCGTCGCTATGAGCATCGATATCGTAGGAGTGAATCACTTCACTATCTAATAACGGCCGCATACTTCCAGTGACCACAATACAAATATCGCTACCGGCAAACGCTTCTGCTAAAAATGCACCTAAATAACTTAACGTGTCAGTGCCACTAATCAGGACAAAGCGTTTATCACCTTGATTATAAGCATTCAGTAATAGCTGATAAAAATGTACAAAATCAACTGGCGTAAGCTGGCTGCTGTCTTTGATCAGCGTGTTGTCTAGCCATGAAATTTCTGGTGAACCAGTCGTATTGCCTTGCTCAGCCAATAGTTTTTGTAGCGTAGGTAAAAAGATATCTGCCGATAGCGGCGCTAGAGGTTTGCCATAGCTACCAAAGGTACCACCAGCATAGATTAATTGAATGGGGTCAGACATAGTTTTGGTCATAAAAGAAGATGGCATAGTATCAACACAGTAAACAATTATGAAAAAAGAAGCGCCAGAGCGTTTATTAGTGACAGGTTGAGAGGTCAGTAATAGATAGTATCAGAATTAAATGCAAAAAATCAGCAAGCCTCCGATAATAAGAGATACTTGCTGATAGGCATTTAAACGACTAATTATGCTGTGCGCTCAAGTAATAGTTGTGCTTGTTGTTTCTGCTCACTATTACCCTGAGCGATCACTTCATTAAGCAAACGTTTGGCACTGTCATATTCGCCTAATTGTAAATACTGATTGGCTAAATCTAGCGTCACTTGATTGCTATCTAATGATTTTACAAAGTCAAAATCTGCGGCAAAGCGCGATGAAAAATCTTCTGCTGATTCAACCGCTTCATGACTGATATCTGTTTCAAGTTCTGCTGGTGCAACGGTAGAGGCTGGGGGAGTCGCTACGGAAGAATCTAATAAAGAGTCAGTTTCTATGATATCGAAGTCATCAGCTATAGGCGTGTCATCATCAAATCTTAACGACGTAACTGGCGTAGTATCTGATGCTTCAAAAGCATCAATGTCGGTGTCATCGTTGATCAGTTGTTCTTCAAAACTTAAGTTTGCAACGCTATCATCTTCGAGAGTGCTACTGTCATTATCAGCGTTTTCAAAGTCAATATCTTCCAAAACAAAGCCATCAATATCGTTACTTACGTCAGTAGTAGATGGCTCATTAATCGCGAAAGTGTTAACGGTATCAATGTCGTCTGATTCATTCAGATCGTCTAAAGATAAAGTAAAGTCATCTTCAATGTTTTGGACAGCATTGCTAGAAGCTTCTTCTTCATTTTTATTAACAGAATCATCTTTATCTGCATCGGCTGCTAAATCATCAAAATCTAAGATGAAGTCGTCTTCTAACACTAATGCTTCGCTTTCACTGTCTTGAACATCTGATACGTCAGAATTTTTAATTAAAGTGTTTTCTGCAGGTGATTCAAAATCGAACTCAAAGTCACTAAGGTCGTTGTCTTCTATGACCTCATCATTCTTGGCCTCGTTATTTTCGATGGTATTAGTATGGTCGCTTGTAGAAATATAAAGGCTATCCTCATCCGTGGCCAATGATGTAACAGGAGTCTCATCAGTAGCATTTGACTCATTGAAATCATCTTCTAAGTCACTGAGCGTCAGATCAAAGCTATCGTCTACGTTTTCAGTAGACTCACTTGAAAACACTGAGCTATCGATAGGTTCATCTATTACAGCATCATTACTATCTTCAATAACAGGACGAGCAGATATGTTAGCGGTATCATCGGCTTGATTAGTAGTAGATAAATCGAAATCTAAACTATCAAAACGATCATTATTATCTTCTATTGCTACTTCTGGCGTGGCTACTGGACTTTGCTCTCCAATGTATAAATCTTTTAATTCATCAGCAAGCGTAATGGTTTTGGCATCGTTATGCATTTTAATGCGGTTATAGACATCATGAAAGTTTTCTGGCTGATCTAGCGTAGCGTATATGCTCAATAGCTTAATAGATAACTGACTGTCATTAGGCTTTTCGTTTAGTCCACGATTGATCGTTTCAATGGCTTTGTCGTAGCGCTGTTGATCCATGAAACGCTGGGCAATCGTAATATGATCGAACTTATTGCTATCATTTTGATTGGTTTGGGCAGCAGTGCCATAATCCGTTTTTGATGCTGGTGCAGCGGTATTTTTTACTGAGCTTGCAGGTGGTTGTACACTTTGGTTTTGTGCTTTATTTTTGCGCAATAAAAAAACAGCGACTAACAGGATAAGCACCAATCCGGCGATGATATATAGCATATTGTCCATAGTTATTCCTACTCCTAAGATCACAGCATCGTGCGTTGATCCGTTAGGCAATTATTGATTGCGTAGTTTTTTGAGACGAGCTTGTAGCTCAGCCAGTTTTTGATTTTGTAATTGAAGCTTTTTCGTATAGTTGTCCAGCGCGCTGCTGGTTTTTGACAAGCGCTGAGCTTGTGAGGCAGTCTCTTGTCTTGATGCTTTTAGCGCTGCTAATATATCGGTGCTTAGACCATTGCCTTTATCTGCCGCTGATTTCGCCTGAGTGCCATCTGCATTACCATCATGACCAGGGGCAAGTACAGAAAACTGTGCTTGTGGCAGTTTCTGTGTTTTAGTGGTAGTCGGTTTCTTAGGTACGCTGGCCGCCTTTACTGTCTCAGACGACTTTTTGGGTGCTGTTTGCGCTGATTTTTTTACCACAGGCGTATTTGCTCTACGACTGTATTGTCTTTGGGCACTAATGGCTGCTTCTAAGCTTTGCTGTGACGGTATAACATCGTAGCTAGGTAAACGAAGCTTAGCATCTGCTTTTAGTTGGTCAGCATCTTGATTGATAAAAGCATCAGGGTTCTGTGACTGAATTTGTTTCATTACTGTTGGCGTATCGAGATTATTCTCGCGCGCTATCTGCTCCGCGATCATCCACAAACTATCATTGCGTTGCACCTGATACTGAGTTGTTGCATGATTTGTTGTTTCATTGCCAGTGCTCATTGAGCGACTGGGCACTTTAGCTGGTGGAGGCAATGCTGTGTTATCAGGTATATTACTGCCTTGAGCTGCGGCGATAACACGATTGTCTGAGTCGATTGCACTTTTTGAGTCATCTCTCGCTTTAGTGGTTGTTGCTTTGACAGGTGAGCTTGCCATGAGGTCAGAGTCTGCCTTACTGCTTGGCTGTATTTGGCGCGTCACTTGTATGTTTAGGATATCAAGCTGCTTGTCAGTACTTGGCTTATCTGCCGCAACTACGTTGTTATGAGTGCGCGCCTCAGTACCGCCTTTATCATCAGGTGTCATGGTACCGCTACTACTACTTGCTACACTTAATCCACTGTTATCCGAAGTGTTCACCGAGCTTTGGCTGTTACCAATAGCAGTTGAATGACCGGTATTATTCTTTATGTCAGCATTGCTGTTTAAGCGACCATTATTGAGACGGCTAGGTGTATAGGTAAGACTGTTGACCTGTGAGATAGCCGTCACTGTTGGCGCCTTAATATTAGGTGCTGGTGATGTAGAAGCCAACAATTCAGTCGCTGGTTTGCTTGGTTTTGATAACTTGGGCGAGGATATAGCAGGGGCCGACATCAGTGGCGGCGGCGCGCCTTTTCTGACCGTCAAAGGCATGGCATTACTTACAGAAACGCTAGGCAAATTTGGCTTCTTGGCACCTGTGGCGATATTCTTACCAGTATTGATAGGTACACTATCTTTTAATGGCATCAGTAGCGTTTTTGGTACCATATTTTGCCGACCATTATCATTAATCGCTAAAACGACATCAGCAAAAGGCTTAGACACAGGCTGTGATGTGGTAATAAAAACTTGACCGCTGGTCGCCGAAGTAGGCTGAAAACGCACTGTCATAGAGTCAGTCGGGGTCAACCCCATTTGCTGGTAAATGGTCGAGTTTGCCAAACTGGCAGAAAAGTCAGCTGATTGAATGTTACTGACGACGATGCTCGCTACTAAAGGCTCATGCTGGGCCGAAGTGACCACCGTCTTACCAATGGTTGCTGCTTGTACGCTCGGCACTAACACGGCGGACCCTACAGAACAAAATAGTGCCATCGATACCGCGCGATGTACAGTAGTCAAGCGACGAGATAGATGACAAGACATGAGCAGCCCTTTAGTATAATAAGTTGTCTTTGCTGTTATAACAAAATACCGTTTAGTTTACCAGTTTATTTCACAACTGTTGTGTCCAATGCACAAAGTGTCTTTGTAGTGTTCACTGAGCTTTTTTATCTAGTAGCATGGCATCGCCATAACTAAAGAATCGATACTGTTTTTCGATAGCATGTTGATAGGCGTGTTCAATAGATGCCTTACCTGCGAATGCTGATACTAGCATTAGTAGTGTCGATTTAGGTAAGTGGAAATTGGTCAATAACCGATCGATAACGCCGAATTTGAACCCAGGGTAAATAAATATATCTGTATCGCCTGACCAACTAGAAAGTGCCTGACCTTCAATGGCAGTCTGTTGATATGCTGTCTCAAGAACCCGTGTCACTGTGGTACCAATCGCAATAACCTTTTTACCATTCGCGTGCGTTTGATTGATGAGGTCTGCCGTGGCCTGCGGCAAATGCGCGTATTCACTATGCATGGTGTGATTGAGCAGATTGTCTGTTTTGACGGGAGCAAAAGTACCCGCCCCAACGTGCAATGTGACAAAAGCGGTGTTGATACCTTTCTCGTCAAGCTTGCTCAGTACGGATTCATCGAAGTGTAAGCTTGCCGTTGGTGCAGCCACGCTGGCGAGCTTGGCAGGATCATGAAAAACGGTTTGATAACGAGTGTTGTCAGTGTCATCAGCATGGCGCTCAAAGTAGGGCGGGATAGGCAGTTCACCATAAAGCTCTAGATGCGGCAATATCGGCGCATCAAACGCCAAAATGAATAAGTTGTCTTGGCGACCAATCATCGTAGCGCTCATATGACCATCGGCAAGTTGTAAGCGTTGACCAAGCTTGAGCGCTTTGCTGGCTTTTACATGGCAAAGGGCAATATGCTCTTGATTAACTGCTTCATCATTGGTGTCTTTTAGATGCAGTGGCACTTCATCCAAGTCCGAGATACCAACTAGGCGTTCAATCAGTACTTCAAGTTTACCGCCAGTATCCTTTTGACCAAATAAGCGTGCTTTCATCACCTTGGTATCATTAAAGACAATCAGATCTCCAGCCTCTAATAAGTGAGGCAACTCAGAAAACAAACGATCTTCTACACGAGTGTCATTTATTTGAGTACGAGCTGGCAAGTATAGAAGTTTTGAAGCAGAGCGCTGCGCTAATGGGTAGCGTGCAATCAGACTGTCTGGCAGCTCATAGTCATAATCTTCAACGCTCAGATAATCTAAGACGTCGTTGTTTTTGTCGGTATCAGTTGGCGCGTCAGTATCAGCAGAGTCAATGTGAAAGTCGGTCATAATCAGTCTTTAAATGGATAGGGATTTCGGCATAATTGTAGCAGAAATACCTTTGTGAGAGGATACTTTGCTCAGCAGTAATCATGTATAAGATATGCTTCAAACCTGTAAATAGCCTAAGTAAATATTATAGGCTATGTCAACTTACAAAGAAGTTTTTATCAATTGTAGACTAATTTACTCGAATAGATTTAGTTGAGGCAGTAACTGAGCGGCAGGTACTAACGAAGAAAAAGTCACACCAACTAGCCGAATAGGCAGCTGGCGTGGAATATCCAAGAATAGCTTGTCTAGCCAATAATGTGCAGACTCAGCGCTATCAAACGTCGTAGAAAGCGTGTGTGAGCGAGTGATTTGAGTAAAGTCTGAATATTTGATTTTTAGAGTAATGGTATGAGCGACTAACTGCTTTTGGTGCATTTGATTAAAGGCATCGGCGTTTTGCTCATATATTTGGGTGAGTAGCGCGTCATCATCATTTAGATTATCTTTAAATGTGGTCTCTGAACCAACAGACTTGTGCGTGCGTTCAGACTTTACAGGGCGCGCATCGCGGCCATGAGCAATATCATGATAAAACTGACCACGTTTACCAAATTCTTGTACCAATACGGCAGCTGGTGTACGCCGAAGATCAGCGCCATTACTCACACCCATCGCATGTAAGCGCTTTGCCGTTGCTTTGCCTATGCCATGAAACCGCTCAATGGGTAGCGTGCTAATAAAGTGATCTGCCTCTTTTGGCGTGATGATGGCTGTACCGTTAGGCTTATTGATGTCAGAGGCAATCTTGGCGAGCATTTTATTAAATGACACGCCAGCAGAAGCAGTCAATCCTGTATATTCCAATATCTGCGCACGTAACCAATTGGCCATCAATGTCGCTGAGCCTTTGTGTACAGATAACCCTGTGACATCAAGATACGCTTCATCTAATGATAGCGGCTCCACATGGGGCGTTAAACTATGCATAATGCGGCGAATATCACTACTGACCGCTCGATAAACCTCGAAACGCGGTCTTACAAATATCACTTCTGGGCAACGTTTGCGAGCTTCATAGCATGACATTGCAGAGCGTACACCGAATTGACGCACCTCATAACTGGCAGCGGCAACCACACATCGACCATTAGGATCGCCACCAACCACCAATGGTTTACCACGTAGTTCAGGAAAGTCACGCTGCTCCACACTGGCATAAAAAGCATCCATATCGATATGAATGATTTTACGGGAGTTCAATTGAGTAGAGTCTGTCATATCCAATATTTTACCTAAATTAATGGCTTTTTCTATTATCAATTGTTAGAGACCAAAGTAGCTTTTCCGTAAATTTTTGACTAAACCGCAATAATATTTAACTATTGATATATATCGGTAATTAAATATATTGTAATATTATGTACAGTAAACAAGACAGCTTTATAAACCTTATGCTAATGTTAGCGAACAGTTGTTTTCTATCAGCATCTTTTATTAAGAGGTGTGTCAAGTTATCTTATTTTAATAAACCGTCTATCTTAATAGAGCTGCCATTCATCGTAAATTTGATGGACATCTATTATAGTTGGCAGATTAAAGTTTTAAACTATAAGTATTCACAGTAATAGGCACGGTAACAAGAATAGTTAACGCCTCATATATTTTTAGTACTGTAAAAAGACGTTGTTTGTAGCGCTCATACCAAACTTGTGCATTGAGTACTGGTAGATTAGCTCTTGAAAAAAATATCGTTACTAGAGAGTTCAGAACGACCAAGGAGCAGAAAATGAATAACGAATTGAAAGGGAGTGATTTAACACGGGCAATGCTAGCACGCGGCGAAAAACGAATATGGTGTGCAGTTTGCGATGACAGCGACGAGCAAGCTATGATGGATCATTGTGGTAATGACTTTACCGCGTATATTGTGTCGTTTCGTAATGGGTCTTTTTATTGCAGTGCTGGCATGCCATGGAGCTATGCCGTACCGATTAAGATAAGTGTTGTTAGAGAATCTGAAGTAGCGATGTAAACAAAGAATATCACAGATATATAAAAGTAACAGACACAAAAAAACCTCCGAAAAGGGAGGTTAGATCGTACTGCTATATGGTACCAGTGGTCGGACTCGAACCGACACGCTTTTAAAGGCAACGGATTTTGAATCCGTCATGTCTACCAATTCCATCACACTGGCATGTTAGAAGATAATGTCTATTAAATAAATATTATCGAATTGGGCTACAGGGTTAACTCTGTATAGGCTGCGTATTATAGCAGCCTATTTTTGATCGTCAAGACTTATTTAAAATAATTTTCGATCAACTCAACATTTTTATCCTACAAAAGCACGTTCAACTGCGTAATCTGCTTGCACACCCATGCGCGGTGAAACGGTTAGGCCAAAGTCATCCAAAATGGCTGACACTTCGGCGTTGAATGGCATGCTGCCACATAACATGGCGCGGTCGTCGTCTTTATTCATTGGTGGTAAACCGATGTCTTCGAATAATTTACCTGATTTCATCAAATCGGTGACTCGGCCTTGGTTTCTAAACTCTTCACGAGTGACAGTCGGGTAGTAGATGAACTTTTCGCGGAACCATTCACCAAAGATTTCATCATTAGGCAGCTCATTTTCGAACATATCGCGATAAGCCAAATCATCAACGTGGCGGACACCATGAACCAAAATAACTTTGTCAAAACGCTCATATACTTCAGGATCGCGAGCAAGTGCTAAGAATGGAGCAAGTCCGGTACCTGTTGAGAGCATATATAGATGCTTACCCGGTAGTAGATCGTCTAATACCAACGTACCTGTTGGTTTTTTGCTGACCAATAGCTCATCGCCGACTTTGATGTGCTGCAAACGTGAGGTTAAAGGGCCGTCTTGAACTTTGATGGAGAAAAACTCTAAATGCTCTTCGTAGTTAGGACTAGCAATCGAGTAAGCACGTAGCAGTGGCCTACCATCGACAACAAGACCAATCATCGCAAATTCGCCATTACGAAAGCGTAGGCCATCGTCACGAGTGGTTTTGATACTAAATAGAGAGTCATTCCAATGATGAACCTCTGTGACCGTTTCGGTGCGAAGTTTTGACATAAAGTCCTCGTTAATTAATAAGTGGTTATCGCTGTCGTTAGGCTTAAATACGTATTAAATCAAAATTTTCAATGATAGATTAAAAAATATAAAAACCTATCAGTATTTTAATAGTTATCGAAAAAGCTGAATGTTAAAACG
Source organism: Psychrobacter sp. UBA2514 (assembly GCF_002341255.1). Lineage (NCBI taxonomy): Bacteria > Pseudomonadati > Pseudomonadota > Gammaproteobacteria > Moraxellales > Moraxellaceae > Psychrobacter > Psychrobacter sp. UBA2514. Next base: position 30,847 of record NZ_DDNS01000023.1, on the reverse strand, counting down.
TACCTACCGTAAAATTCAATAATCAGGTTTATCTATCAGCCGATAGGGCTGTAGACTATTTTTCTTGCATGTTAAATCATCAGTATTGATAAGAGGAGTTACAAACAAGCCAAATGTAAAAGACTCTCATCAAAAAATTTCTTGCACATGATATCAAACTTTAAAGTAAAAATCCGTCTAGCTGCTACCCACCAGCATGATAAAATGGAATATCGTTAGTGAGTAATTTTGTATCATTTGGCCAAATTGTCTAAAAAGAACCGTTTTTTATTACTGGAGCCGCGCTATGTCTGATGACAATATGTCTTTAGATAACTCTCACCACGCCCCAATCATTGGCTACCATCGTGCGCCGCTTTCACAAAAATTTGGGGCGCCGCGTCAGCCGAATTTGGTCGCGCTGATCAGTGCCATTGAAATGCTAGCGCCCTACGATACGCCAGCCGCGTTTGAGGGTTTAGAAGACTTTAGCCATATATGGATCAGTTGGCAGTTTCATCATAATTATCGAGATAAAGACAATCAACAAGCCAATAATGGCTTTCGAGCGCAAGTGCGGCCACCAAGATTGGGCGGTAATCAAAAGATAGGCGTATTTGCCAGTCGCAGTATGTATCGTCCATCAGAGCTGGGACTGTCCGTTGTTAAACTTGAGCGTATGGAGATAGTACAAGGCCGTGTGCTACTTATCATCAAGGGTGCTGATATGATAGATGGCACGCCAATTATCGATATAAAGCCGTACGTAGCTTATAGCGACGTGCTTCTAGATGCAAAAAGTGGATTTGCGCCAATTGCTCCAGTATTGTTAGATGTGGTGATGACAGAGGCGGCTTACGAACAATTTATGCTGCTAGCAAGCGTAGCAGAGCCTGCTGAAGTCAGTAATAATGATGCAAGCCATAGCTCTATAAAGAGTGTACCGAAAAGTGCTACAGTTGCTTCGATGGTCGAGCACATACAAAGTCAATTGCTAATCTCTGATATCGATGCTATCAAAGCGCTAATTGCGCAAGATCCAAGGCCTGCATACCGCCGCAGAGAGAAAGAAACCTCATTTATCATGCGCTATAAGTCTGTTGATGTGAGCTTTTGGCTGATAGACTCAGGACAGTTGCAAATAACAGCGGTAGTGGCAATATAAGTGATATGAATCGATAGCATGTTTGTCAACGTACCCCAAACAATAAAAGAAGAAAAATATGGCTGCTCAGAATTATTCGATAGTGATTGATTTACGCTGGTGCCTAGATGAATTATTGGCAGATAAAGTCATCGATCAACGTGGCTATAATTTGGTAATCACCAGCCGCCGAAACAAAGCGCAGCATCCATTGCTGACGATTAGTGAGTTTGGTTTGCCCAATGGCCATGCCCTAGATGGTAACTCTGATAATAAGTTGACGCTGGCATGGCTAAATCAGTGGCTAGCGGCCAAAGCAGACATGCCACTCGTTCGTATTGATCCATTAAAAGTTGACGTCCCGGCAGTGACGCAGCTGATGTCTTTTGAATATGCACGCTCACAGTATATTTTGCCCATTGATGTCACTTTAGATGAAGTGGTCATCGGGACAGATCAGCCTTTTTATACCGATTGGCACTCAAATATCGAAAAGCTAATCAAGTCAAAAAGCTATCGCACGGTCTATATCAATCCTGAGCAAATCAATCGCTACCGCCAAGAGTTCTATCAAGTCACGCAAGCAATAGCAGGGGCAAATAGTGTTCACAAACGTGCTGCGGCTGATGTTACTAATGTCGAAGCATTGCTGCAATTGGGTGACAACACCAACCCTGATGCCAATGACCAGCATATCGTCAGAGTCGTTGATTGGCTCTTACAATATGCTTTTGAGCAGCGTGCCAGTGATATCCATTTGGAGCCGCGCCGTGAGACAGGAAAAGTGCGTTTTCGTATTGATGGCGTGCTGCATACTGTGTACGAGATGCCACTCGCGATTATCGTGGCAGTGACGGCACGTATCAAAATCTTAGGGCGTCTGAACGTTGCAGAAAAACGTAAGCCGCAAGATGGTCGACTAAAAACGCGTACGCCGAAAGGGCTAGAGACTGAGCTACGTCTCTCTACCATGCCCACTGCCTTTGGTGAAAAGCTGGTCATGCGAGTCTTTGACCCTGAAGTGCTCGTACGCTCGTTCGCGCAGCTTGGTCTGTCGGGTAAGCAGCTTGAGACGTGGCATGAGCTGACCGCAAATCCCAACGGCATTATTTTGGTCACGGGCCCAACCGGATCAGGTAAAACCACCACCCTTTATAGCACGCTCAAGCAGCTAGCCACTGAGCAGGTGAATGTTTGTACGATTGAAGACCCCATTGAGATGATCGAGCCTGCCTTTAACCAAATGCAGGTCAATCCAGGTGTCGATTTGTACTTTGCGGATGGTATTCGCTCCCTGATGCGTCAGGATCCTGACATCATTATGGTTGGGGAGATACGGGATGCAGAAACAGCAAATATGGCAGTACAAGCCTCACTGACGGGGCATTTGGTGCTCTCGACCTTGCATACCAATGACGCACCAAGTTCTATTACGCGCTTGCACGATCTGGGTATTCAGCCTTTTTTGACCTCAGCGACTATATTAGGGGTCATGGCACAGCGCCTGTTACGGACGCTATGTCCGCACTGCAAAAAAGCAGTAGAGGTGACGCCGGACAGCGAAATAGCCATTCAGTGGCAAGAGCTTGTTCAGCCTTGGCGCGCGCCAGTACCCACACAGATTTATACCGCGCAAGGCTGCGAGCACTGTCGACATACTGGCTATCAAGGACGAGTCGGACTCTATGAGATTATGCCGCTCTCTAATGAGTTAAAAAAATTGGTCGCTGCCGATGCCAATTTAGACGTACTTAAGCAACAGGCATACCGCGAAGGGGTGCAACCCTTACGTGTCTCTGGTGCAAAACGCGTGAGTGAAGGGGTGACGACGATAGAAGAGGTGATGCGTGTGGTGCCGCTACATTAGTATGAGGTATTTACAAACCAGATTATCAACAATAGCCACACCTAAATATTGCTGTGTTTGACTATAGCGATATTTTCTCGACTTGAAAATATAAGTCTTTAGAGCAATCAACACACTAACGAATGTTAAATTCCAATAACTTTTACTGATATTGTTCCAATAACGAGATTATTTATGTTTACAGATACACATTGCCACCTTAACCGCTTAGATCTAACCAAATATGATGGCCAACTGGCTGGCGCGATTGACGCCATGAAAACGGCTAATGTCACTCGCGCGATGGCGATCATGTGTGATTTTGCTGAATATGATGAGATTGCTGATATTGTCAGCACTTATAATGATGAGACTTTAAACCTAGGGATGAGCGTCGGTATTCATCCTTGTGAAGACATTGGTATATTACAATCAGCGACAGTCGAGCGTCTGATAGAAACGGCCAAAGCGGATCATGTGTGGGCAATTGGAGAGACAGGACTCGATTATTACTGGTCAACAGAAAACAAAAAAGCGCAGCAAGCCAGCCTTGCGCGTCATATTCATGCCAGTCAGCAACTAAAAAAGCCACTCGTCATCCATATGCGTGATGCCAAAGAAGACACGATTGATATTCTAAAAAGTGAAGGTGCGGAGCATGGCATCATTCATTGTTTTACTGAAGATTGGGAGACGGCGAAGCGTGCGCTAGATCTAGGGTTTTATATCTCATTCTCAGGTATCGTGAGCTTTAAGAGCGCGCAAGACATCAAGGATGCAGCTCAAAAAATGCCGAGAGACAGAATACTTATTGAAACTGACAGTCCATACTTGGCGCCAGTCCCCAAACGCGGTAGACCAAACGAGCCTGCATATGTTCCCTACGTGGCAAACTGTATCGCAGACATGTATGGATGTAGTAGCGAGGAAGTCGGTGCACTGACGGCAAAAAACTTTGAAAATTTACTGGCACAGTATCATTAAAATGGTTATGCTATGACCACTCAGTCATTTATTTGATAGTCTTGTGGTTCAATCCCCTTAGGTATGTATCACACTAAATATAGCCACCTGATTATCAATGACTATTTAGCAAACATAAGCATATTCCCTTTTGTGGTCCTCGAGCAGTCTTGGTACAGTCTCATACTTTCATTGCCGATGTACTGCCGTAAATGATGGTTGTATGCTTAATCTTGTCATGTTTTAGGAGAGATTATGAGTCGTCAGCATCAGTTTAAGGCACGAGAAGAAAATATCTTAGCGATGGCAGAGCAATTGCTACTTGAGTCAGGCGATGGTGATATTACTTTGGACAGTTTGGCAGATCAGCTCGACTTGGCTAAAGGCACGCTATATAAGCATTTTTCTAGCAAAGATGAGCTTTATCTGCGTATTATTATCCGCTACGAAGAGCAGCTATTTGATATCAACCGTATTGATGACTGTCCCTCGGCAGGCGTTGCCCGCATGATTCTTCAGCAGCTATTTAATCCACAAAAAGCCATGCTATTGAATCAAATCGAAGAGCGTCTGGCAGCATCGGTCACTGGTCTGAATCGCTTATTTGGCGAGTTGTATGATATTCGTCGCCAGCGTATGAAGCGCTTGATTGATATTATCAGTGCTTATCTGAAAGACGAGCATAGTAGTCTGAGTACTCGCGATTATTTATCTTCTATTTGGGCGATGGGTCAAGGCGGTGCGGGTCTACTAAACTCAAGCTTTTATCAGCGTTATTTGGGTCGACGTGATACCTTGCGCTACGCCTTTGTTCAGCAAATGCTAGAATTGCCGAGTCATTATCCTGCCGAAGATGAAGAGGTGATGGATGAGGATATGCAAGAATTAGTAGAGCAGATCGATACTGAATCAGAAGAGCATCGCAATACCAATTATTAGAATGTCGACTGATTTTCGATGTCATTGATTATTTAGTGTTACGTGTTGTCATACCTGATATGGCAGCACGTCAAAATGTATCTTTCAATGTATCTTTCTTAGCGTTCATAAAAATGAACGTTATCACCCTATATACAAAACTGAATTACAGGCTTATAGGTGCAATATGCCGGTCACTGTCAAGACTCAGTCCAGCTCAGCAGCCAATTGCCCTTTAGCCATCGTCGGTCAATCGCCTTGTCCAAATCGCTTTGGTATTTTAGCTACATCGTCTGATTGTAGTTGTCTCTCTCTATCAAGTAATGCATGTCCCTCACAACATACCTCATCAATAAGCAGTCATAAGCAAAGTGGTTTTACGCTGGTTGAAATCGTGGTAGTGGTGGTGATTCTATCTATATTTGCCGGCATGATGAGTCTGTCTGTCGGCAGTAGTGACTCTCGCAAAAACCGCGCCTTTTATGAACACTTCACTGATTCGCTGAGCTACGTCCGTTTGCTATCAGTTGAGCGTATGCAGCCGATGGGCTTACGTTTGCAGGCAGATAAGCAGGGACAGGTAGCGCCTGTAATCGTTACCTTATCGAATCCTTATATTGCCTATCAAACGGCTGATATTTCAGTAGGTAACAGGGACAACCAGCCAAAGAACGCAATGGAGCTGTCTGCTGATTTGAGCAGTCTGTCAGACTCTACTGGAGAGACTCAGCCAACACCGAGCTGGGAGGTTGAATCAGAGGTTAGCTTGCCTGAGCTGCCCGCTGGCGTGAGTATCAGAGTGCAGAGCTTGGATGCTAGTAATTCAACGAGTACAGGACAGACGCAAACGCTACAGCCTTGGTTTAGTGATCAAAGCGTGCCGCAGGTACTATGGTTTGGTACGGGCCAAGCGACGCCTGTCAACATCGAAGTAATTCACGATTCGCGTCTGGTGGGTGAGGTGATTACGATAATGCCCGATGGTAGTATGATGATAGGGCAGGGATTATAGTGAATAAGTTGTCCAAATATTCGGCGACGAAGGCTCAGCCTACGTCTCTCAAATCTATATCACTTAAGTCTGGGCGCGAGAGTGGTTTTACCTTGATTGAGGTAATGGTTGCCTTAGCCATTCTGGCAGTAGTGGCCGTCGCGGCGAGCCGTGCTAGCAGTGCGTATTTGAAATCGGTTGATATATTGCGCACCCGCACGCTTGCTCATTTTGTCGCACAAAATGCCGCTGCTGATTTGCGTATTCAAGACACATGGTTGACCGCCAACCGTACCCAAACGATTAATGCTCAAGGGCGTGACTGGCAAATAGTCATGACTGTCGGTGATGCCATCACACCTGCACTAAAACAAGTAAATATCGCAGTGGCGCCTATCATAGACGGACAGGCAGGCACGTCGGTCACTGATATTAGTGTCATGCTAAGCAATGCCGACCAAGATACAGGCAGTTTAGATTTAAGTAGTGAAAGTAGTATCGGACAAGCAGGGGGCGGCTTGTGAGTATGAAACTACAGCGCGGATTCACGCTCCTTGAGCTAATGGTTGCCATGGCGATATTTGCCATGCTGGCAGTGGCAGGCTGGCAAGTATTTGATGGTGTCAACCGCGCCCGCGAGCGCGTACAACGTCATGCGGATAATTTAGCCGTACTACAGTATGCCTATCTACAATTACAGCAAGACATGGCACAAATAATCCCGTATCAAGCGCCTAATACTCAAAATACTGGGACGGCGAGTAGCGATATAAATGGCAATACGAATAATAATGCTCAAGACAATACGCCTGAGCCATTTATGAGCTTGGACGGTGAACATATCAGCTTTGTACGCTTTGCTGATCCTGATCCACGTTATCAAAGCAGCACTAGTCTCCAGCATATTGAATATATTTTTGCAGATGAGCGCCTGATACGTCGTCAATATACCAGTCTTGAAGATGGGCGCGATAGCGTCAGTTTAGACAGTGTGCTATTAGAAGGTGTTACTGCTGGGCGTTGGCAAGCCTATTTGCCAGAGCTTAGCACCAAATTTCCAAGCGATGACGTCAATAATAGTAGCAATACAAATATAGCATTGGGGCAAGCAGCGGGTGCTAATCCCGATGTTGTTTTGCTACCGAAAGGAATTGCCGTCAACTTTACTTATCAAGACATGCCTATTACTTGGCAGTGGGCCCTAGCGCCACAACCAATACCCCGTAGTAGCGCAAAGGCTGCTAATAGCAGCGACAATAATAATGGTAGTGATAGTAACAACAGTAATAGCAGTAGTAATACAGATAATAGCAGTGTGGGAAACAGTAATTGAGAAGGTAGTATTTAACATGCATCACTTGCTCAGCAACATAAGCTCTCTATGACAATGAAAGCAAACTCTCAGCGCGGTGTGGCGCTGCTTACTATCTTACTATTGGTGGTGAGTATCACGGTGGTGGCAGGCGCGATGCTTGCTAGCCAAAAAGTTGCGATTAGGCGCAGCGGATTATTGTTTGATCAAAATCAGCTATTGCAAGACATCGATGCCGGTCAGCAGCTGGCAGTGACGATGATTCGTGCTGATAGCAAGCTTAACGACACCGATAGTGAGCAAGATATCTGGGCACAGCCAATACCGCCGTACACATTAGCAAACCATAGTGTCAGCATCGAGCTGCGTGATGAGGCGGGTCGTTTTAATATCAATAACTTGTACCAAGGTGGTACGGTTGATACTGCTGCGCTAGAAGTGTTCCAACGTCTCTTAACACAGTTGAATTTAGAACCAGATATTGCTATTGCCGTCCTCGATTGGCAAGATACGGACAGTGAAGTCTATCTAGATGGCGGTGATGAAAGTGCGGTATATTCTCAGCAACTAAACCGTTCAGTAGATGGCGCACTACCAAACCAGCCTTTTGTTAGCATTGATCAGTTACAAGAGGTTCGAGGGGTGAGTGCAGAGGTGTTAGCGACACTACGACCTTATCTGACGGCGGTTCCTTATTATTTACCTATCAATATTAATACTGCGAGCCCCGCATTGCTTGCCGCACTGATCGATGGTGCCACCAGTCAGCAGATGCAAGGGATAGTCGACACGCGCAGTAAGCAAGTGCTCACGTCTATCGATGAGCTATGGCAACTGCCAATTTTGAGTGGCTTAGATGAAAAGCAGCGGGCAGCATTGACGCCTTTGTTGGCAGTTGATAGCCAAGCATTTATGGCGCTTATTACCGCGAGTGATAATGCAACTGTTGGTCAGGCAAGACAGCGCTTTGCTACCGTATTAATTGGCAAAAACGCAGCGAACGACAGTCAAGCCACAAATGACACTAGTGGTAGCAGTAGCGATGTCATTAGCGGAAAGCCCAAGGAAGTCAAAGTAGTCACGCAGCGACTATGGGCGTTTCGTCCTAGCTTTTGATGAATGGTAGTGCGCTTTTTATTAATCTCTCAAGCGGGTCTCTTCACTAGATTTCCAGTTATAAGCCCCATAAAACAACATCTGCGCTTGGCGAGTGCAGTTATGTAGCATCAACTGTTTATTTTCTTCGATGACGTTTAGATCGATTTCGTCATCGTGATCTTCAGTGTAGGTCAATTCTAACCAGTCGATAATCCAAGAAAAGAACATATTTACGCCAGCCTCAGCCAATAGACGACGGTCATAATCATTGATATGGGTAAATGCTGGCTGTAATGCCAGATCATCTGCCAAACTTTGGGCATGTTTTTTAACCAGTTCATTGATGGCTTTTCGCACAGATTCTGAGCCACCGTAGCGCTCACTGACCAAAAACTGCCAGTAGTAAGGCTGATCGCTGACCATATATAAGAACAACTGAATGCTTTTGGCTATCTGACGATCAAAGCTACGCTTGCGCCCAATTTGTAGGCTATCGCTGAGTGTGGCGAGCGTACCACCCAACTCTTCGATGACCAAGGCGCGACCGAGCGACTCCATATCATCAAAATGGCGATAAAACGCAGTCGGCACAACGCCAACCTCACGCGTGACTTGTCTGAGACTGATAGAGCTAAAAGACTGCCCTGTCATACATAGATCGAGTACGGCATTAAAAAAAGCGTGCCGAGTTTGAAGTTTTTTTTGTTCGCGACTGCTCATAATATTTCAAAATTATCCGATAGAGGTTTATCATACTCATTTCAGCGCACAAATACGACCAAAATGCACAATTCGTGCTAATTTACTAAACCTGCATTGGTCTTTTAAACCACCGTACCCCAGTGACCTTGTAATTCTTGCGCCAATCGATAGGCTTCATGGTCATTCATACCTGTAATAAAATCTAAAATATTCAATATATTGTGATAAATATTATCTGATAACACGCGGCGATGCTCATCTAAGTGTGGCTGTAGTAATCTTAACAGACTCTGTTGCTCAAACGACATAGATGCAGCAGCTTCTACTGCCTCAGTCCCCGTCCAAGCCAGTGGTACAAAGGCATCCATTAGACGATGCAAGCATTGATTGGCCATTAGCTCCATTCTTACTTTGTTTGGATGATTAAATATTTTTTCGCGGGCCAATTGCTTGGCCTGCAAGATGCCAGTTTGTACAGTGGTGTCGCAATGGGCAAACAAGCTGCCTTGGAGCGTACCTGCCAGCAAGTCTTCACTATTGGCCACAAAAGCATCGGTGATCGTATTGACCAAGCGCATCATAGCGCGTGATCGCAAAGAGGCCAGACTCTGCCTGACTGACATATGCACAGGCAGGCTGACGCTATCAGGATGCTCGCCAATCAGCTCGTAAAATATCGTGGCAACCTCGCTATAGGTTAGCATATTCAGATTAATACCATCTTCTAAATCTATTAGCGCATAACAGATATCATCTGCCGCTTCTAACAGATACGCCAACGGATGGCGTGCAAAGCCATCGTGATGTGTTGAGCGCGGCAAATGCAAACAGGCTGCCAGCTCCTCTAACTGAGAGGTCTCGCTATAAAAGCAGCCGAATTTCTGTACATTATGGGCGTTGTCATTTGCATCATTGCTGTGAGTGGCAAGCCAAGGATATTTCATAAAAGCGCCTAGCGTTGCGCAGGTAAGACGCATACCGCCTTTATCGGGATGGTGCTCATTGCGCACCAGCAACCGAAACCCTTGTGCATTGCCTTCGTAGGCCAGTAAGTCCAGTCGCTCGTTGCTGCTTAATTTTTGCAAAATCGCTTGAGGATCAGGCTGCCGAAACCAGTCACGAATGGCGTACTCTCCAGCATGACCAAACGGCGGATTACCAATATCGTGAGCGAGGCAGGCTGCTTGTACAATTACGCCAATATCAGATGGCGAGACTCCTGCTAGTAAGCCATTGCCTAGCTTATCATGGAGCTTTTCTGCGGTCATCATCCCTAAAGAGCGTCCAATAGAGGAGACCTCAAGCGAATGGGTCAGGCGAGTATGGATACCCAGCTGATTGGTCAATGGATGAACTTGGGTTTTTTGATTCAACTGCCTAAACGAGTGAGAGAATACCAGTCTGTCATAGTCTTTGTGAAACTGTGAGCGAGTGCTTGTATTAGCGCCGTATTTTTTGGCAGCGCCAAGACGCTGTGAGTTGAGAAGATGAGACCATTGCGCAGTAGAAGACGACAAAGAGGTTGGGGTACTTAGCATATTGGAACATCCGAAACCAAGGGAGCCTCTAGCATAACAAAATAGCGCCCTTGGTACAGCCACTAAGCGCCATGGCAATTAAGATTTATGACAATCAAAAATTACCTCTTCCTCGTCGATAGGCACATCACTATTTAGTGTTTTGTTTAGCAAGGTTGCGTTGTCACCATCCACTTGCCATATAATGCCATGAGTGTCATCTAATCCAATATCACTTGTGTATATGGTTTTGTCAGTAAGGGCGTCGCTACCAGAGGTAGCTGTCAAATCGTATTCGATACCGTCAATAAGTAGGTGCGCGGTCTGGGGTGTGGCATCGGTATGATAGTAGACGCCGATAGTAGCAGTAGGCTCACAAGAGAATGGTGTGCTGTTGCTAGCGTGCTCAGAATGGTCGTGACCCTCATAATCATGTCCTTCGTGAACGTCCATGTCATTATGACTTTCATGGTCATGTACTTCATGATCGTGCTCTGCGTGACTGTCTACGGTTGTCACATCTTCAGATGCTGCTGGCTCACCGTCTGTTTTTGGCTGGCAGCCTAACAATGAAACTGTCATAACACTGCCTATGAGAGCAGCACTTGCAAATTTGGAAAAAGAGAAAAAGTCAGTCAAAGTATAAGCCCTCAAATAAGCAAGATAAGATATGTTATAATATAACAAAAGGATAATAAAATAAAGCCGATGCTGGAAAATATCCAACATCGGCTGATTAGCTATCAGATAGTATTGACTAGCTAAAGCTACACGTTAAATCTAAAATGCATGACATCGCCATCTTGAACGATGTAAGTTTTGCCTTCCAGACGTGACTTACCAGCGGCAGCAGCGCCTTTTTCACCGTTGTATTCGATGAAATCATCATAAGCGATCACTTCAGCACGAATAAAGCCGCGCTCAAAGTCCGTGTGAATCACGCCAGCGGCTTGCGGGGCAGTAGCGCCAACTGCGACGGTCCATGCACGTACTTCTTTGACACCAGCGGTGAAGTAAGTCTGCATATCAAGTAAGTCATAACCACCGCGAATCACTTGATCAAGCCCGGCTTCTTCCATGTCCATTTCAGCCAAAAAGTCTTTTTTGTCCTCTTCATCTAGCTGGGCAATTTCAGCTTCGATTTGGTTGCATAGAGGAATGACGATAGATTCTTCGCCAGTCGCGTAATCACGAACAGCGTCGAGATATGGATTGTTTTCAAAACCATCTTCAGCAACGTTAGCAATATACATGGTTGGCTTTAGGGTGATGAGGCCGTAGCTGCGGATGAGTTTTTTCTCATCAGCGTCTAGATTGGCCGCGCGCGCCGCTTTGCCTTCTGCTAATAATGGCTCAATCTTTTTGAACACATCCAGCATGGCGCTAGCGTCTTTGTCACCGCCTTTGGCTTTTTTGGTCAAGTTCAGTATCGCGCGTTCAACCGCTTCCAAATCTGCCAATGCCAACTCAGTATTGATGGTTTCGATATCATCAATCGGGCTGACGCGACCATCGACGTGTACCACATTGTCATCATCAAAACAGCGAACGACATGAGCAATCGCATCAGTCTCACGGATGTTGGCGAGGAACTGGTTGCCCATGCCTTCGCCTTTTGACGCGCCTGCCACCAAACCTGCGATGTCTACAAACTCCATCGTCGTTGGCAATACGCGTTCAGGGTTGACGATATCAGCCAATTTCTTTAGGCGTGGATCGGGTACTGGTACGATACCGGTGTTGGGATCTTTGGTACAAAACGGAAAGTTTTCAGCGGCGATACCCGCTTTGGTCAACGCATTAAACAAGGTGGATTTACCCACGTTTGGTAGGCCGACGATGCCGCAATTAAAACCCATAACAGTCTCTCAATGTATTAATAAAATAGTTGGTGCTGAGCTAATATAAGACTTGATATTTAGTCAGGATAAAACTGAGTTCATCTAAAGCTCAGCTTGTTTGAAATATCAGTCAAATAGACAATCAAAATTGGGCACATTGTAGCAAATTTACGGGAATAGGGGTGAGGTTGTTACTTTATATGCTAAGGTTTTTACTCAGCGGTGGCAGGTGTTTTTCTACTAAGGCTCAGATAGGTTAAACGCTGAAAAGTGAATACAATGGGTTGCTTCTTATTTAGACAAGCGGTGTTCGATTTGGTATTCAGTATTTTTTGCTATAGTACGTTATCATAGATAAATAGTGGCATCAGCTCACAAGCAGTCAGTACAATCTGCTGGCTGGTTTAGTTTTTTTCAAATAATCAGCTCGCTCCAAAACACAATGTAAGGCAATATCCGATAATGACAACCTCGATTTTTGACACACGCCGCTATAAATATCCGCAGAATTTTCTTGAGATGAAGCCCAAACTTACTCGACTTGAGCAGGCCATCAAAAAGCTCGAGACAAACCTCATCGATGCTAATGTTCAAGCAAATACGAAGCTGTTGACTCAAAGGTTGGATAGTCATTTAGGATTGAAGGTCGACTATGCCAGTGAGCTCAATCCCGATCAGCTCATGGCTGCCACCACTATCGAAGGTAAAGTTTTGGTGATTGCAGGTGCAGGATCGGGCAAAACCAAAACCTTGACCTATCGCACCAGCTATCTACTAGAAAATGGCGTGTCGCCCAAAGAGATTTTGCTACTAACCTTTACTCGTAAAGCGGCAAATGAAATCAAAAATCGCGCTAAATCTTTGCTGGCAAGTAGTCTTTCAAATCAAGAGCTATCTGATGACGCATTGGCTGAAGAAAAATTACCAACTGACAAGGCATTAAATAATATCACCAGTGGCACCTTTCACTCATTTTGCAATATGCTGCTGCGTCAATACTCTGGTCTGCTCGGTATCAATCCACGATTTACGATTTTAGATACTGGCGATAGCGAGGATGCTATCGACTTGGTACATAAAGAAAAAAAGTATCCTACCCAAACCAAAACCCAAGCCTTTCCGCGCAAAAAAACATTGCAAAATATCATTTCAACCTCTAGAAACAGACGCATTCCTATTCGCGACCTAATAGAAAGTAGCTATCCTGATATCGCCGTACATATTCCTATCATCGAGCAATTAGCAATTGATTTTCATGAGTATAAGCGCGCCAATCACTTATACGATTTTGACGACATTATCAGTCAAGTGGTACGTCATCTAAAAACCAACGACACCTTTAGGCAGCGACTTCAAAACACGTATCGTTATGTCATGGTTGATGAATATCAAGACACCAATATTCCGCAAAAGCAGCTAATTGACTTAATATGTGAGCCTGATTCGGTGTCACTAATGGTCGTTGGCGATGACAATCAAAGCATCTATGCCTTTCGCGGTGCTAATTACGAAAATATTTTGCTATTTGGTGAGACGTATCCCAATGCCAAACTTATCAAGCTTGAGCAAAATTATCGCAGTACACCTTCGGTACTAAACTATATCAACGCGTTGTCAGCGCAAATCACGCTAGGTTATCAAAAGCAGCTGTATTCTGATGCGCCAATAGCAGGCGACAAGCCAATATTTCGACGACTCAGCGATGAGACAAAAGAAGCGAGTTATATCACTGATAAGATAGTCGCGCTAAAGCCTGAGTATGATTATAACGACTTTGCGGTATTGTGCCGCACGTCTTTTCAGTCCAATTACGTACAGCTAGAATTTATGGCGCGCAATATTCCCTTCATCGTGGTGGGCGGTATCAAGTTTATTGAAAGACGCCATATCAAAGACGTGTTGGCTTTTGTCAAAGTTCTCTATAACCCGAACGATACGATTGCTTGGCATCGTATTTTAACTTTGTTTAAAGGGGTAGGAGCAGTCACGGCGACGCGCTTAACCCAAGCCATCACCGCTGACAATAATGCGTTTGAGTCGCTACTGGCAGCATCGTTTGCCAAAAAAAGCGATCAGCTAAAGCCTCTATATCACACGCTTACCAAGGCCCAGCAAGCAGAAACGGTTGAGACAGCCATTGAGCATATTCTTGAGTTTTATATCCCTGTATTAAAGTTGATAGAAGACAACTGGCGTGAGCGTAGCGAGGACTTTCGGGTGCTAAAGAATTTAGCGGCAGAGCACACGAGCCTCGATAGCTTTTTAGAAAATCTTGTGCTCGATCCGCCCAATGATTCTGTCGCGGTCATGGAAAGCTCTGACGATGGACAAAGTAATGATAAAGTCACGATCTCAACCATTCATAGCGCAAAAGGGCTTGAGTGGCCAGTGGTATTCGTCAATTCATTGGTCGATGGCATCACGCCGCATCATCGCTCATTAGATGACTTTGAAGCATTAGAAGAAGAGCGTAAGCTGTTTTATGTGGCCTGTAGTCGTGCGAAGACGCAGCTGTATTTGACCGCGCCGAATTACTTCTCTAGTTACTCTGGATACTTTGATATGGCCTCACGCTTTATTGCGGAGCTATCGGCTGACGAGGTAACAGTAGAGACGGTAAAATCGCCTATCAAGAAAAATGATGACCCAATATGGTGGTGATTTTTTGAGGATATTGATGGTATCTATCATACTGGGTTTTAGTGTGTATTTTGCGGATTTTGGTCGTCCAATAATGGCTTCATACGCCAACTATTCCTTTTGAAAATGACCTACAAATAAATGTATAGCCAAAAGTATTTAATAGCAAAAATATTTTTCAAATAAGGGTTTAAAATTTATCCCAATGCGTTACTATGACCACCTAATTTGGTAAGACCTTTATATTTGATACTCTGTATTAACACCCTAAGAAAAGGATAGGTTATGCGCTACGAAGTGATCGTTATCGGTGCAGGTATGGTTGGCACGTCAATCGCGTGGCATCTACAAAAAAATAACTCAAACGTATTACTCTTAGACAAAAAATTGCCAGGGTCAGAGACCTCATATGGTAATGCCGGCTTGATTCAGCGCGAAGCCATTCATACGCATCCTTTTCCTCGTCAGCTGACAGAGATGATCCGAGTATTACCTAACCAAGGTACTGATATTCGTTATCGCATACCGGCAATTCTGCGTTATCACCAAGCGCTGCTACAGTACTGGAAATACTCAACGCCTGCGTCAGTCAAAAAAATCGAATCTGAGTGGCAGACCTTGATTGAGCATTGTACCAGTGAGCACCAAACCATGATTAGCGCCTCTGGTGCTGATGAGCTCATTACTCGTGATGGTTGGCTACAATTACATCGCTCAGAAGAGACTTTCAAAGAAGCGCAAGCATCCGCCATTGATGCACGTAATCAAGGGGTTGAGCACAATGTATTGAACCTTGAAGAGCTAAAAGCAATGGAGCCCCGCGCCAATTTTGACGGTTTCGTTGGTGCTATTCATTGGTTGAATTCATGGCAGGTATCAAACCCAAGCTCGCTGGTAAAAGCCTACGCAAAAAACTTCCAAGACATGCAAGGTACGATCAAAGAAAATGACGTCAAAGAAATCGTCAAAGAGGCGGATGGCTGGAAAATCACCACTGATAAAGATACCTATTATAGTGATAAATTGGTCATCGCAGCAGGTCCTTGGTCAAATGATTTGATCAGACCACTTGGTTACAATCTGCCATTGTTCCCAATGCGCGGCTATCATCAGCATTTCAAAGTGACAGACAAGAACACAATCCATCACAGTATGTTTGATATGGACAAAGGCTTTGTCATGGGGCCAATGCAGCAGGGTATCCGTATCACTACGGGTGCTGAGATGACTACCATGAATGCGCCAAAGAATTTTGGTCAATTACAAACGGTATTGAAGCTTGCAAGAAAAATTTTGCCATTAGAAGATGCGGTTGAGAGTGAAGCATGGGCAGGATCGCGTCCTTGTATGCCTGACATGAAGCCCGTCATCGGTCCTGCTGATAAGCATGACAACCTCTGGTTCGCATTTGGTCACAGCCATCAAGGCTTCACTTTGGGACCAATGACAGGGCGTCTGGTTGAAGAGATGATTCATAATAAGCCTGCATTGGTCGATCTTGCACCATTTAGTGCCCAGCGTTTTTCTAACTAAGCGCGACTTGACTGACTAAACACAGATTCAAATTAATAAAAAGGTATAGACATGATTAAGAAGCTACATAGCAATCAGCGCATGAGCAAAACGGTAATCCATAACCAGACGATCTATTTGTGTGGTCAGGTCGGTAATGCAGAAGACGATATCAAAGCGCAAACGTTGACGTGTTTGGAAAAAATCCAAACGCTATTAGAAGAAGTGGGCAGCGACAAATCAAAGCTACTATCAGTCACCGTTTGGATCAAAGATATGGCGGATTTTGCTGCTATGAATGAAGTCTATGACAAGTGGTTTGAAGGCATACAGCCACCAGCGCGTGCTTGCGGCGAATCAGCATTGGCACGCCCTGAGCTATTGGTTGAGATGATTGCCATCGCTGCTGAGTAATAAGCGGCTCGTAGTACTTGTAGTATATGTATTAAATAGAAATAAAGAAGGCCATGATAGCGATATCATGGCCTTTTCTATGCGTAGCAATAAGCCAACTCGATTATTGAAAAGGAATATGCTAGCTTTTTAATCCAAGCACGCGCCGTATAACATCAGCGAAGCAATACAATGATTATTATAGGAATTAGCATTCTTTCCATACCGCTTGGCGTTTCTCAATAAAAGCATCAATCCCTTCACCCACATCGTCTGCCATCATATTGCAAGTCATGGCCTCACTGGCATAGTCATAAGCGTCTTCGATACTCATATCCAGCTGCTTATAAAACATACAGAAGGTCATCTCTATCTAGAGTGGTGCCTAATTGAGTCATTTATCATCCTTGATAATGGGTTGGTTTATAGTTTTATATATAGCTGACTAAATAGTAGCATGGCTCATATTCTATACAATAGATGGAGCACATAGAAAGCGCATAAAAAAATAGCGCACTCAGGTGAGGAGTACGCTATTGGTTTTTCAGTTAAATATAAGCTAAATTCATACTAAGCTGTATTTATACTGAACCTAGTATGCGCCTTCGCTATAGATAAGCTCGTAGCTATGGCTATATATCTCGACGATGTTACCGAACGGGTCTTCCATATAGATCATGCGATATGGCTTTTCGCCAGGGTAGTAGTAGCGTGGTTTTTCCATACGTTTTTTGCCACCTGCGGCAACCATACGCTCAGCCAGCGCTTCAACGTTTGGGTCTTGGACGCAGAAGTGAAAAATACCTGTTTTCCAGTATTCAAAGTTATTTTCAGGGTTTTCCTGATTTTTAAATTCAAAAATCTCAACACCGATACGGTCACCAGTGGAGAGGTGAGCGATCCGAAAGCGGCCCCAACCAGCACCGAATACTTCAGTGCACATCTTACCAATCGGGCTGTCATCTTCAATAATCTCAGTAGGCTCCATGATGGTGTACCAACCCAGCACTTCAGTATAAAATTTTACAGCAGCATCTAAGTCAGGGACTGACAGACCGATGTGCGAAAAGCTTCTGGGATAAACGTTGTTCATAGCTTGTGCTCCTGTTTGCTGTACTCTTGTTTGACGTGAGGCCAGTATACAAACGCACTGTCATTATGTAAAATTATCAAATATTATAAAAATAAGTATGAAACGTAATGATTAATGTCACATGGCTACGCACTTTTTGTACGCTTGCCGAAGTTGGGCACTTTACTCGCACGGCTGAACGTCTATATATGACACAGTCCGGTGTGAGCCAACATATACGTAAGCTAGAAGAGCAGCTGGACACAGATTTGTTAATTCGACAAGGAAAGCAGTTCTCATTGACCAATGCAGGTGAGCAGCTTTATAAAGAAGCAGGCGAGATATTGCAGCGATTATCAAATTTAGAGCAGCGCATCAGTGAAGATCCGCCTTACGAAGGGCTAGTACGGTTGATGTCACCGGGTAGTGTGGGACTTAAGCTATACCCGCAGCTTTTGACCTTACAGCAACAGCACCCAAAGCTAGTGATTGATTATCGCTTTGCCCCCAATGCTGATATTGAGCAGGCATTGGCAAATCACGAGATCGATATTGGTTTTATGACGGACATCTCAGATGATGAAACGATTAGCTGCAAGCCTATGGCGCAAGAAGCATTGATACTCGTAACCCCTGCGACTACAGTAGAGCCGAGCTGGGAGCAGCTTATGGCACTTGGATTTATCGATCATCCGGATGGTGCCCATCATGCAGGCATGCTACTGACTGCCAATTACGAGCAATTCCAGCATATCAATGATTTTGAGAAAAAAGGCTTCTCTAATCAGATTGGTCTAATTTTAGAGCCCGTCAGCAGGGGAATAGGTTTTACTGTCTTGCCGGCGCATGCGGTGGCTGCTTATCTAAAGCCTGAGCTGATTAACAGTCATCATTTACCAGTTGCTGTTAGCGAAACGCTATATCTGGCAGTCAGACAACAGCAGGCACTTTCTAATAGAATGCATACGGTCATTAATGCAGTAAAAAAATGGCTATAGATATGTTGAGAGTGATAAATGTACAGCTAACAAAGGGTTTAATAACTGTACATTTAGTGAAGAAGGTTCATTGATAGATTGCGACTATCTCAAAGTCTGCCCAAGTTTGATACTTGCAGCGATATTAGCAGCAGTCGTTTCAATGTTGTTATAAGCGGAGCCTAATACGTTATCGATCGTGTCTATTTTTTGGATACTTGGCATTACAACATTGAACTGACTGGTCTGAGCAGGTTTTAGTCCATCGACACTGCCGCAGATAGCGATGACTGGGGTACGGCTGGCCTGAGCGATTTGGCTGATACCACCAGCGACCTTACCCATGGCGGTTTGTGCATCGAGCTTGCCTTCACCTGTGATGACAAGATCAGCCTCTGCGATATGCTGTGACAGGTGAGCCACTTCGGCAACTGTATCAAAGCCTGACTTCAGCTGAGCGTCAAAGAAAGTCATCATCGCATAGCCAAGACCGCCTGCCGCGCCAGCGCCTGCAACGTGTTGACAGTCTTCGTAACCATGATTGCCGCAGACAGTTGCAAAGTGACTGAGCGCTTTATCCAAGGTATTGACTTGCTCCGGACAAGCGCCTTTTTGTGGGCCAAATACCGCGCTAGCCCCAAGCAGACCACAGAGCG
Source organism: Psychrobacter sp. UBA2514 (assembly GCF_002341255.1). NCBI lineage: Bacteria > Pseudomonadati > Pseudomonadota > Gammaproteobacteria > Moraxellales > Moraxellaceae > Psychrobacter > Psychrobacter sp. UBA2514. The sequence continues at coordinate 11,286 of NZ_DDNS01000023.1, read as the reverse complement.
GATTGGTCACATCACAAGCAACTTCAAATACCGTGTCTGATATCTTTGTATGAAGGTTAGTATTATCGAGTTTATGTAGGCTGGCAAGTGCGCCACCACCATGAGTGAGCAGACTGTCATTGATATCATGAAATGTTATGCCTAACGACATTAGCATGCCAAGGCCTGCATCATTGGTTGCGCTACCACCCAGACCGATGATGATGCGTTTAGCCCCTTCCTCCAAAGCATCAGCGATCAGCTCTCCAACACCATAAGTGCTAGCAACGATAGGATTACGCTCATCAGCTGTTAGTAGGTGCAATCCGCAGGCTTGAGCCACTTCAATAACCGCCGTCGCGTCAGGCAATAACAAATACTTGGCGATGATTGGTCTCATCAACGGGTCATGCACTCTGACTTCTTTCCAACGTCCACCCAAGACATAAGACAATACCGCTGAGGTGCCTTCACCGCCATCGGCCATCGGCAATAATTTGTAATCAGCATCTGGAAATACTTGACTAAAGCCGGATTGAATAGCATGGCAAACATCGAGTGCTTCTAAACTTTCTTTAAACGAGTCAGGGGCGATCAAAATTTTCATACGGCTCTCTTTGAATATCTTAATGACACGATCATCGCGACAGTGTCGTGTTCTAAAACGTTTACTTAGCAATAATCAAATAAACGTATATATACGTACCCAATCTCATGAACTAGATAAACACTAGGGTTAACAACCAGATAAATACGATGCTAGTCACCCCTTGAATACCAGTGGCCATTGAGTGCGCTTTGTACGCTTGTGCCACGCTCATGCGACTAAACTGACTCACGATCCAAAAGAAGCTGTCATTGGCGTGAGAGATGGTCATGGCACCTGCACCAATTGCCATCACGCAGAATACACGGCCAAGCTCACTGTCCAAGCCAATTTGGTTCAACAGTGGGGCAACCATAGCAGAGGTTGTGACCAATGCCACTGTGGTTGAGCCTTGTGCTGTTTTTAGCGCGGCAGAGACGATAAATGGCATAAAAATACCTAAACCCAAGGCCGATAACGTTGAACCTAGATAATCGCCAATTGGCGTCACTTTTAGCATAGCGCCAAATGCGCCACCAGCACCAGTGATCAGTAGGATAGGGGCTGCTACTACCAAACCTTGCGAGATACTATCGCTGATTTGCTGCGTTTTTTGCTCTGAATCAATCAATAAAAACGATAAAAACAAACCAATCAACAATGCAGTCAGTGGATTACCGATGAATATCAAAACCTCTGCTAGCGTACCACTACCGAACGGCGCACTTGGGAAATTGGCAACCGACGACAGACAAATTAATATGATAGGCACAATGATAGGTAAAAACGCCATTGTTGCTGAAGGCAGTTTGCTGTAGTCATCGCGTGTTTTTATGCCTTCAGGTAGGGTCGCTGCTTGAACATCTGTGGCATTGATATTATCAGGCATAGCGTTAAGAAAGCGATTCGACCACCACCAGCCGGCCAATACGGCAACAGCCGTGACAACCACACCGACCATGATAACCAAGCCTAAGTTTGACTCTAATCCTAAATTACCTGCCGCCGCGATTGGGCCTGGCGTAGGCGGGACAAAGGTGTGGGTAGCGTATAGACCAGTAGCCAAGGCAATACTCATCGCGACACTTGATACATGTAAGCGCTCAGCCAAAGACTCTTTTAGAGAGTTCAAGATAATATAGCCAGAGTCACAAAATACAGGCACCGAAACCACTGCACCAACGATAGACATGGTCAAAGTAGGGAAGCGTGGCCCCAATACTTTGATGACTGACTCTGCCATCACAATAGCCGCACCCGTTTTTTCGAGGATTAAGCCAATAATCGTACCAAACACAATCACAAGACCGATGTAGCCTAGAATTCCACCAAACCCATCAGAGATCGTTTTTGCGACCGTATTAAGTGGTACTTGATAAAATAGCGCGACCAAAAAAGCGGACAAAATCAACACTAAAAAAGGATGCCACTTCAATTTTGCGGTAGCGAAAATAATAAAAAGAATGGTCAGCACAAGCCCAAATACAATCATCACTGTCTCAATATGGTTTATATCTTAATGAGTTATTCACACAAACAGGCATCAATAACGATACGAAATTTTGAAGGGGCATATTTTATAGCAAATAGGGGGCACTAGGAAATACATTTGTCAAAGAGATGCTGTTTGTTATGGCGATATGAACATTTTCTGATGAGAGTAGTGGCATTCTTATGCCTGCAGAGTTATCGCTTTTTCGATTTTCAGACCGCATTTAACCAAGGTTTTTCACTAAAAAAAGACTGACCACTATAGATGGCCAGTCTTTTATAAGGTATCGCTTATTTTTTTTGTTCAAGATGAGTTTTATATAAACTCCAATCTAAGCAATCTTATCGAAGAACGCTTTATTGTCAGTAGATATCGTAGAATCGAAGCTTACGTAAATACCTTTATCATCTAGCGTTGCATACCAGTGATCATCATCGCCGCTGGTCAGTATCTGAAAGTATTTGTCATTTACGATTCTACCTACCGTATAGATCTCACCCTCTGAATAGAAATCGTTACCTTTGACACAAAGTAGTTTATCGTCAGTGTTTATTTCATCAGTGTTAGTCATATTAAAGTACTCTATCAACGAAAAGTATAAAAATAGAAAAATCTTTCTACTCGTTATGATGAATACAATTATATAGACAGTATCTTGTTGGTTGGTATAGCATTTTTAAGTGAGTTGTTGCAAATGGTTACTGCAAGATATCATGCTGACAAATAGTATTGAATACAGCTTTTAGTAATCGATTGATACTTACAAGGCATCAAGAAAACTCTGATGTAATGCGAAAGTATTACGATCACATGTATAAAATATCGACATAAAAAAAGCCAGCAACACAAGGTCACTGGCTTTTTTATAGACTGAGTCTAATTATCTAGAAGATTACTCTTCAGAATAATCTTCTTCAGCTTCTTCTTCGTCAGCTGAATCTTCGTTGTTACCATCTTCAGAAAGAATAGTAACTAAGATGCTAGCAGTAACGTCATGGTGTAGCTGAATATCAACATTGTATTCGCCAACTTGACGTAGTGTGCCTTCAGGTAGCTTGATTTCAGCACGGTCTACTTCTAAACCTGAGTTAGTCAATGCTTCAGCGATATCGCGAGTACCGATAGAGCCGAATAGCTTGCCTTCGTCACCTGATTTCGCACGCATGATAACATTAACGTCAGTTAGTGCATCAGCACGCTCTTGAGCAGTAGCGATCTCTTTTGCTTCTTCAGCTTCAAGCTCAGCACGACGTGCTTCGAACTTTTCAATGTTAGCTTTGGTCGCAGGTAGAGCGCGGCCTTGAGGGATAAGAAAGTTACGACCGTAACCTGGTTTTACATCGACAGTTTCACCGAGTTTACCAAGGTTGACGATACGCTGTAACAAAATAATTTGCATGAGTCATTCCTAGTTAGCGGTTAACCTTGATGGTTATCAGTGTATGGAAGTAGCGATAAATAACGAGCTTGCTTGATAGCAGTCGCTAGTTGACGCTGATATTTAGTAGACGTACCGGTAATACGGCTTGGTACGATTTTGCCATTATCACTAATGTACTGTTTTAGCAATTCAACATCTTTATAGTCGATGTGAGTGATGCCTTCAGCAGTGAAACGGCAGAATTTGCGACGGCGATAGAAACGTGCCATGAGTATTCTCCTTTAATTAGTCTTCACTGTTGTCGTTGTCGTCATTATCGTTTTCACGATTGTCTGGACGACGAGTAGTTGCTTTGCGTGCGCGTTTTTCATCGGCATTCTTGGCTAACTGCGACTCTTCAGTGATAGCTTCGTCACGGCGCATAACTAGACTACGAATGATCGCGTCGTTATAGCGGAATAATTCTTCAAGTTCAGCCAAAGTCTCGCCGTCAGTTTCGATGTTGAAAAGAACGTAGTGAGCTTTGTGAATCTTGTTGATTGGATAAGCCAATTGACGGCGGCCCCAATCTTCAAGGCGATGGATAGTACCACCGTTGTCTTGAACCAACTTGATATAGCGTTCAACCATGCCGACCACTTGGTCGCTTTGGTCTGGGTGTACAAGTAACACCAGTTCGTAATGTCGCATTATGACTCCTTACGGATTAGTAGCTATTAACCCTATGTTAATAGCAAGGAGATTTATAAGGTAAGCCCACGTTCTTAAAAATATAGTAAGAAATAAGCTTAGTTTATAAAGCGCCGTATTATAACAGCACTTGGCGCTTAACACAAAGGGTAATCACCAAGCGGCTGCCAATAAGATATAAAAAGATGGAAAATAAGCGTTACTCAATAAAAATGCTGCGATCTTGCGCAGCGTTTTTATCTGAAACAATATGGTGAATAAAATATTATTCAGATTTTGACTTTTTTACCAGTTGGCTACTGTCTGCTTTGACCACTAAGGTTTTGGCAAGTTTGTCATGCCAACCGATATTTTCAGGGCTTTTTGATGCCATATAATAATGGATAGCAATAATCACAAAACCCAAAAAGCTAGTAAACGAAAACAGTAAATTATAGATAATAAACAACAGTAACGTACGTGTACCGACCAGCTTGATAAACGAGGGTAGACGATGTGTGGTCTGATCCACAACCCGAATACCAGTGATTACTTTGCCTAGGGATTGACCACGCATGGTAATAAATACCAGCTGCAGTGCAAACAAGCCAAAAACCATGACTTGCGACATCATGAGCGTACTGCTTGGAATGCTTTCCATCAACGACATTGAATATTGATAGGCAGCGTCCATATTTTGGATGTTTTGAAACTTGGTATAGTCTACATCCATTTTGGTCAGTGCCATTACTAATGGCAATATGGCCAATACGTAAAGCAGGCCGTTGAGCGCGGTTGCCAATATGCGTGACATAATCGGCGCCAGTACCACATCACCAATGACTTTATCATTATCTGCGACCGTCTTTTTGAGAGCAGTTTTGTTTAATGAGACATTGTTGTGCGGCGTTTGATGACGATTGGTCGTCATATCGGCCTTCACATTTTTAGAACGTTCAGGCTTGCCATATAGTCTATCTAATGATATTGAATTATTATCTTTAGTATTGCTGGTATCTTCAGGGAAGACGGTCACATTATTGATAATAGAATCATTCGCATCAGGAGTAGTAGCACCAGTCGGTCGATAGACCGTTTGATTATTGGTCACATTTCCTACGCGCTGCCACTGATCTAAGCCTTCATGCCAGATTAAATCATCAAGCAATACTTCGCCTGATGCCAGCATGATATTAAGCTGCTCCAGATTGTATGGACCAGCTTGTACGTTATTTCGAGCAAGGAAAATCTGCATAGTTGCCTGCATAGTTAGTCATGTCTTAAGACATTATATTAGGGTCTATTTGAAAAAATCAAATAGACCCTAATAGTGGTATCTTTAATGACTGTGTGAGTTACCGCTGCGACTGAACGTAACGGTCTACTTTTCTTCACCAGCTAGGAAGAACCAAGTATCTAGCACAGAATCAGGGTTCAATGATACCGAGCTGATACCTTGTTCCATTAACCAGAACGCTAGATCTGGATGGTCTGATGGGCCCTGACCACAGATGCCAACATATTTGTTTTGCTTACGGCAAGCGTCGATAGCCATAGTGAGCAATTTCTTAACAGCAGTGTCACGCTCATCAAACAGATGTGAGACGATACCTGAGTCACGATCAAGACCAAGCGTTAACTGAGTCAAATCGTTAGAGCCGATTGAGAAACCATCGAAGTACTCTAGGAACTCTTCTGCGAGTAACGCGTTGGTTGGTAGCTCACACATCATGATGATGCGTAGACCATTTTCACCGCGTTTTAGACCATTTTTCTCAAGTAACTCGATTACTTGCGCCGCTTCACCAGTGGTGCGGACGAATGGAATCATGATCTCAACGTTGGTTAAGCCCATCTCATCACGAACACGTTTTAGCGCTTTACACTCAAGCTCAAAACAGTCACGGAAGTTGTCAGAGACATAACGGCTAGCGCCGCGGAAACCAAGCATTGGGTTCTCTTCTGATGGCTCGTACAGCTTACCACCAAGCAAGTTAGCATATTCGTTTGATTTGAAATCTGACATACGAACAATAACTGGCTGATCCATAAAGGCAACGGCTAGGGTTGAGATACCTTCAACCAATTTATCAACATAAAAGTCAACAGGTGAAGCATAGCCTGCGATACGCTCTTGAATGGCTTGTGAGATCTCACGTGGCAAGCTGTTCATGTTTAGCAGCGCTTTTGGATGCACACCGATCATACGGTTGATAATAAACTCTAAACGCGCAAGACCAATACCTTCGTTTGGCATCTGGGTGAATGAGAAGGCGCGATCTGGGTTACCAACGTTCATCATGACTTTGAATGCAAGCTCTGGCATAGACTCAACCGAGTTGGTCTGTACTTCAAAGTCAATCTGGCCTTCATAAATAAAACCAGTGTCGCCTTCAGCACAAGACGCAGTCACGTCTTGACCATCGACTAGCAGTTCAGTGGCGTTACCACAACCAACGATGGCGGGCACACCTAACTCACGCGCGATAATGGCTGCGTGACACGTACGACCACCACGGTTGGTGATGATGGCAGAAGCGCGCTTCATGACTGGTTCCCAATCTGGATCAGTCATGTCTGATACCAGAACATCGCCTTCTTCTACTTTGTCCATCTCGTTTAGGTGAGTAACGATACGTACTTTACCCGAACCGATGCGCTGACCGATTGAACGACCTTCACACAATACTTTTGCGCCAGTCGTGTCGATGACATAACGCTCCATGACATTGCTGTCTTGGCGACTCTTAACGGTTTCAGGACGTGCTTGAACGATAAAGATTTCACCGCTATCACCGTCTTTTGCCCATTCGATATCCATCGCGTGGCCATAATGCTGCTCGATGGTTACTGCTTGCTTGGCAAGAGAGGTCAGCTCTTCGGTAGTCAAAGAGAACTGCATGCGATCTTGTTTTTCAACATCGACCGTTTTCACTGATTTTGCGGTGCTGCCTTCATCACCATAAACCATTTTCTTGTGCTTGCTGCCTAGGTTACGACGAATAACGGCAGGCTTACCATCAGCGAGCAGACGTTTTGAGATGTAGAATTCGTCTGGGTTGACCGCACCTTGTACAACCATTTCGCCAAGACCATAGCTTGACGTGATGAACACGACTTGATCAAAACCGCTTTCGGTATCCAGCGTGAACATAACACCAGCAGCACCAGTCTCTGAGCGCACCATACGCTGTACGGCAGCGGACAATGCCACACCTTCGTGCTCAAAACCTTTGTGTACACGGTAAGAGATTGCACGGTCGTTATATAGCGAGGCAAATACTTCTTTAATAGCAATTAGGACGTTATCAATACCGCGAATGTTCAAGAAGGTTTCTTGTTGACCAGCAAATGACGCATCTGGCAAATCTTCAGCAGTCGCAGAAGAGCGTACAGCAACAGCGATGTCTTCGCCGCCGCTCATGGTTTCGAACGCTTGACGTACTTCTTGCTCAAGATCTTTTGGCAATTCTTGCTCAATAATCCAAGTACGGATCTTTTTACCAGTCGCCGCAAGCTTATTAACATCATTGACATCCAATGTGTTTAGCTCGTTGTTGATTTTTTCTAATAAGCCTGTTTCTGTCAAAAAGCGATTGAATGCGTTTGATGTGGTGGCAAAGCCGCCTGGAACACTAACGCCTAAATCAGAAAGATGGCTGATCATCTCGCCAAGTGAGGCATTCTTGCCACCAACCATTTCGATGTCGTCTTTTCCTAGCTGATCAAGATTGATTACAAGTGCTGTAGATTGCGCTGCCATGATAACTCCAGAAAATAAGGTTATTTAGTAAAGATTATAACGGTGAATTATACCGCCATATTAGGAGGAATTCGAGGGGTTTTACCAAAAAACTTGTTAAAAATATACAAATTGTAGGATTTGCTACACAGAGTAAGGCCAGTCTAATCAAGTTTCGTATTTACTCAGATGAAAAATATCATTGCTAGTGACGATGTTATGCGCTTTCAAAAGCCAATTACTGCATAAAATAGACGTATTTAAATAAGCCATATTTAGAGTATTTTTATAATTTATGTTTCAATCTTATGTTTATATATAGGAAATGCTATAAAAAATGCCTTGATGAGAGGTGGATTGGCTATGACGACAAGATGAAAAACAATGTTGGTGCTAAGTGTACGCCTGTAACATTAATTTCTATTAACAAGCTAATATGCGTATAATGTAGCGGATAGATAAGTGATGCATATGGCTATATAAATATGCAATAGCAGCGCTGCCATCGTTCTGCATTTACAAGAGATAAGGCAGCCAAAGTTAGATAATTGCTATTAGATCAATACTAAAAATGAAATGAAGATCATTATTGAGCTTTCAACCGAGGTGTCAACGTTATGTACTCAAGCAATCCATCTGAACAAGTCAAGTCCACTATCCAAAATCGTCATGCGCTAAACTTGGACAGCTCACAAGCCATCAGAACGGCATTTTTTATCTCAGATGGCACCGCAATTACGGCTGAGACCCTCGGACGCGCTATTTTGAGTCAGTTTGCCTCGGTCCCTTTTGAGACAAGAGTGTTGCCATACGTCGATAGCTTAGAGCGTGCCGATGATGCCGTAGAGCAGATCAACATGGCGTATCAACGTGATGGGTCGTTGCCGTTGGTGTTTGATACGATCGTCAATCCAGAGATTCGTGAAACAATCAACTCAGCACACAGCTGTAATTTGGATATGTACGAAGGGTTGATTGGCCGCGTTGCAGAAGAGACTGGCGTAGAGCCAGATGGTCATTCAGGTCATGCGCATGATGATGTTGATTCTGAGACATATAAAGAGCGTATCGATGCAGTCCATTTCGCCTTAGACAATGATGATGGCGCACGTACTCGTCATTATAATGCAGCAGATATTATTTTGGTGGGTGTGTCACGCTCTGGTAAGACACCGACGTCACTATATCTTGCGTTACAATTCGGTATTCGAGCCGCTAACTATCCTCTGACCGAAGATGATTTGTACGACAATCAACTACCAAAAGCGCTGCGTGACCATAAAGACAAACTGTTTGGTTTGCTCATTGATACCGATCGCTTGGTAAAAATACGCCAAGAGCGCCGTGCGGGCAGTCGTTACTCAAGTTATCAGCAATGCCAGCAAGAACAGCGCGCGATACAGGGAATTTATATCACGCATGGTATCCCAAGTTTGGATGTATCAGAGATGTCTGTTGAAGAAATTGCAACGCGTATTTTACAGATGACAGGTCTTAAACGCCGCATTGGGTAATGGACTATTAATTTTATAATATGTAATCGTCATCAAGTTTGTAAAAAGTCTATTCATGCCTTATGGTGAGTACAACTTTACTAAGCTGCTTGGATATTAAAAATATTAACTCGTGCACATAGATATTAATAGAGCAAACAATACATAAAGAGGACATGATGGTAAGTAAGAATATAGGTGACGCAACCAATGATACTGGTAAAGACGTCCATACTGAAGTATCGAATAAATCTAATGGTCGTTCGCCCAATCCTGAGCATACTGAAGGTAAAAACGCAAAACAGAAAATCGAGCAGACTCATGAGCAGGTCACTGAAGATATCATGCATTACCCTGATCTCATCAACCCGCTTGATGACACTCGTATTGATATCAAATCTGGATTTACCAAAGATTCTCGTCGACTAAAAAGTGACGATCACGAGTATGAGTATGATGCGGTGGTTTTAGGTGCAGGTCCTGCTGGTGAAGCCGCTGCCATGAAGCTGACCAAATCTGGTAAAAGAGTGGTCGTCGTCGATCCGCGTGATCAAGTAGGAGGTAACTCTACTCACGTCGGTACAATTCCTAGTAAAGCATTGCGCCAATCAGTATTTAACTTGATTAACTTCCGTCGCGACCCGATGTTTACCAAAGCGATGGAGTATAAGCAAGTTCCGCTAAATGAAGTATTGGCTAAGGCGCGTCAAGTAATCCGTCGTCAAGTCAGTACGCATACCCGTTTTTATGAGCGCAACCGTATCGAAGTTATTCAAGGTTGGGCGAGTTTTATTGACGCTCATACGCTGCGCATTGAAGTCGACGACAATGTCTACGAAACTATTACTTTCAATAAAGCCATCATTACTGTCGGTAGTCGTCCTTACCGTCCTGATATTTTAGACTTTAAACATCCACGCGTTTTTGACTCTGACAAAATCTTGCAAATGGATTATGTGGTCAAAAAAATCATCATCTATGGTGCAGGGGTGATTGGCTGTGAGTATGCCTCTATCTTTACGGGTCTTGGCTACAAGGTTGATTTAATCAATAACCAAGATCAGCTGCTCAATTACTTGGACAGCGAAATCAGTGATGCGATCGCGCATGACTTTAGACAGTTCGGTGTGCTTATCCGTAGTAATGAAGAGATTGATCATCTTGAGACTCATGATGATTATGTGGTTCTACATTTAAAAAGCGGTAAAAGAATCAAATCAGACGCCATTCTTTGGTCAAATGGTCGCTCAGGTAACACAGAAGGCTTAAACTTAGAAGCCATTGGGCTAAAAGCAAATAGCCGTGGTCAGTTAAAAGTAGATGATACTTACTGTACGGACGTCGACAATATTTATGCTGCTGGTGATGTCATCGGTTGGCCATCATTAGCCTCTGCTGCCTATGATCAAGGTCGCTGTGCTGCTGCCTTTATGGTCGGTGATAGTGATGCCGAGCCAGTATCTAGTGTCCCAACTGGTATCTATACCATTCCTGAAAT
>NZ_DDNS01000023.1:0-322 GCF_002341255.1 Psychrobacter sp. UBA2514 | reverse complement strand
GTATCTATACCATTCCTGAAATCTCTTGTATCGGTAAAACAGAGCAGGAGCTAACGGATGAGAAAGTTCCGTATGAAGTGGGTCAAGCGTTCTTCAAACATCTGGCACGTGCCCAAATCATTGGTGAACGCTCGGGCGTATTAAAGATATTGTTCCATCGTGATACGTTAGAAATTTTAGGCATTCATTGCTACGGCAACCATGCTTCAGAGATTATTCATATTGGTCAAGCAGTGATGAAGTGCAAAAGCAACAATACGCTTGAGTATTTTGTCAATACGACTTTTAACTATCCAACGATGGCAGAAGCGTATCGTGTGGC
>NZ_DDNS01000029.1:0-4858 GCF_002341255.1 Psychrobacter sp. UBA2514 | reverse complement strand
CGACAATACCGGGGCGGTTCATAATGATAATGACCTACCTATCAGTTTAGCATCTGTACGCTCATTAAAGTCGTATCTAATACGGTTAGTTCGATGCCTGTATAGCGCACCGATCACTAATAGAATATGTATGGTAAGTACACCATGAAGTACACCGCGCCTATCTTATTGAGTTAAAACCTTGATACTCTTAGCCCACAGCCAAAGATTTAAATACTCACTAAGGAACCATCACAAATATAATGCCATAAAAAAACTGAGCGCATGGCTCAGTTTTTATTTTATGCTAAGTATCAGATACTTATTTTAATGGCACACCAATACGGTCAGCCACTTCTTCATAAGCTTCAATCACATCACCTAATGACTGACGGAAACGGTCTTTATCCAGCTTTTTCTTGGTATTCTTATCCCAGATACGGCAGCCATCTGGTGAGAACTCATCACCTAATACGATACGGTCGTGGAATACGCCAAATTCTAATTTAAAATCAACTAAAATCAAATCACCCGCATCAAACAATGCTTTGAGTACATCGTTGACTTGATAGGTCAGCTCTTCCATCTTAGCCAATTGTTCTTTGGTTGCCCAGCCAAGAGATACAGAGAGCGACTCATTGACCATCGGATCACCTAGCGCATCATCTTTATAAAAAAGCTCATACGTTGGCGGTGTCAATGCTTGCCCTTCTTCTAAGCCCAAACGACGTACCAAACTACCAGCGGCAAAGTTACGCACCACGCACTCTACAGGAATCATATCCAAGCGCTTGACCAATACTTCGTCGTCAGACAATTGCTTTTCAAAATGCGTCTCGATACCAGCATCAGACAATTTTTGCATGATAAAAGCATTAAAGCGGTTATTCACCACGCCTTTACGCGCCAATTGTTCGATACGCTTACCATCAAGCGCTGAGGTATCATCACGGAAGTGTAAAATCAGAAGATCATTGTCTTCTGTTTCGTAGACAGATTTGGCTTTGCCTTTATACAGCAGTTGTTGCTTTTGCATTATGGGGGTTCCTGTTCGTTCAAGCTTATGTGGTAAAAACGCGCAGCGACCGCTGACTCTTATTACAATATCGATATTATTTTAATCAATAATCATAAAAATCGGCGGTACAAATGAAGAAAGAAATTAGTTTGAAGGGCTACTAACAGCACGCTGAGGCTTTGGCAACTGATACTGATTACCTGACTCATTCTGTAGTTTAAGCGTGTTCGCGCCCACATTCGGTGTTGGGTACAAAGGCACGAAAGGCGCTGTTTCTTGAGCAGCCGGCAGCTCTATCGGTGCAAGCTTTTTGCTTTGTTGATAGTCTAAGCTGCCATTGTCGCGCTTTCCAAGCAGGCTCTTGGTCGCTTGGCAGCCGCTCAATACCAACGTACTACCCAAAACTAAGGTCAGCATTGCAGGAAGTAGTTTTGTCGTTTTTGATGATACTGTCATCATGTTGTCTCTCTGAGTTAGCAGTTATTGCTCATTTAGGCGATTGGCTTATCATGATAAGTTGACTTGTTGCTCTCTTGAATATTAATCGTCAAGCAACAAGTCTTAAATCGCTGAAGATCAGGTTATAGTATGTTTGCTCGAACCAACGCTTCATCAATAGTCGCATGATGTTGCTCTGCCAACCAAACGAGTGGTAAGCGTATCCCTTTATCAATCATGCCCATTTTATGTAGCGCATACTTAGCTGGAATAGGACTTGACTCGATGAATAAGTCACGATGTAGATGTTTGACTACGTCATGAATCTGACTAGCCGTTTCAAAATCACCACGCAAGCCAGCAGCGAAAGTCTCGCTCATGGCTTTTGGCGCCACGTTGGCAGTCACTGAGATATTGCCTTTACCACCTACTTTTAGTAGATCAAGCGCTGTGCCATCATCACCAGACAATACGACCATTCTGTCACCAACAGCTTTAATCAATTGCTCACCGCGACCAACAGAGCCTGTCGCATCTTTGATAGCAACGATATTGTCGATATCACATAAGCGCTCGACGGTCTCTTGGGCGATATCGACGACCGTGCGACCCGGTACATTATAGAGCATCTGAGGAATATTGACGGCTTTAGCAATGGCTTGATAATGCTGAAACAAGCCTTCTTGTGGCGGCTTATTGTAATAAGGGGCAACCAATAACGCACAGTCTGCACCAGCATCTGCTGCGTCTTGAGTCAGTTTAATCGCTTCTATGGTGTTGTTTGCACCAGTACCTGCGATGACTGGTACGCGACCTTTAACATGCTGGACAAAATAGCGAATGACATCGCTATGCTCTTGCATCGATAGGGTTGCCGACTCGCCAGTGGTGCCGACAGCAACGAGGCAATGCGTGCCCTGCTCGATCTGCCAGTCTATGAGGTCAGCCAGACGTTTATAATCAACTGTACCGTCAGGGTGCATGGGCGTTACCAAGGCTACCATTGAGCCTTGTAATCGGGTTTTGATCTCGTCGTATGCTGTGCTCATAACCGTGCCTTACTGTATTATCCTAGCTTTTATCAAAGCTGTCACATGATAGGTCGTTTGCAAGTGCCAAAAATTTATATACGTTGATAAACGCTAATGACCAACCCTTGCTTGATGTTAATGCTGAAATTTTATTTATTATCATAACGTTTACATTATAAATTACTGCGTATTAAAGTGAGTATTGGCATTATCGATGCCAGTGACCGCAAATACCTGTTGCGCCATAAAATATAATAATAAAAACGCCTGCTAGTGTAGCATATTTTGATTTGACCGCTATCAATCAATTGATGATTCAAGCACAAATCAAAGACGAAAAAAGCTTTTTTTATTGCTAGAAACAATAAATATTGCTTCAAGTCTTTATTAATAATATACCGATAACTAAAGCACTCAGCAACGTATCAACACTGCTGAATGGTTTTGCCAATACTAGCGAATGGTCAACACATCGATGGTGGGACGATATAAGCGAAAAGGCAGGCCTCGCGTGCCTATACCGCTGCTGACGAATATTTAAATACATTATTTGCAGACTGATGCAATATCCGTTTGCGTATCTCTTATAGCGAGCGGTATTTATGATGAGCAATTATACTTTTCGGTGTTTTTCGGTATGCTGCTGTCCAAATCACTTCCTTATGGTTTTATCTATTCAATACGCAGACCAATAATAGCAGGGATGCCTTGTCGAATAATTTCTATCGTGACAACGCCCTTTTTGGGTAGGGATGAGATGGCGTCAGAGAAATCCGTTACTTTCTTAATAGGCTTTTGGTGAAAATTGGTAATGACATCACCTGCCAAAATCCCCGAGCGCGCGGCTAACCCTGTCGGATCAACCGTCGTGACCAACACCCCCGTTTTATTGTCTGTAGCAATCTCTGCTTGTTCATCTTTGGTCAAATCGCGCAAACGTAGGCCCAGTTGGACATCATCACTTTGCTGATCCCCACTTTGGGCTCTGACATCATTAGGTGCATAAGCAAGTTTACCGCTAATGATCATCTGCTTACCATTGCGCTGAATCTGTGCGCGAAATGGATCGCTTGGCTTTGCTCGGTTGAGCAGATTCAATAAGTCGGATGCTCGCATGATTTGTACATTATTGTACTGCAAGATAATGTCACCAGGTTTTAGACCTGCTTTTTGTGCTGGCGAGTCTGGAGAAACGCGGGTCAGCAAAGCGCCTTGTGGTTTATCCAATTTATAAGCTTCGGCCAGATTACGGTCAATATCTTGCGGATAGATACCCAAATATGCGCGAGCGACTTCACCGCTGGTCTTTAATTGCTCATAGATATCCATAGCAGCGTCAATTGGGATAGAGAATGATAGCCCCATGTAGCCGCCCGTCCCACTAAAGATACGCGAGTTGATACCAATCACCTCACCGCGCTGATTGAATAGAGGGCCACCTGAGTTGCCAGGGTTTAGCGCCACATCGGTTTGTATAAACGGCACACTGGTTTCGCGTGAGAAGCTGCGTGATTTGGCACTGACGATGCCAGCGGAGGCTGAATAATCAAAACCAAATGGTGAACCAATGGCTAGTACGGGCTCCCCTACTTTTAAGCTGTTTGAGTCGCCAATCGGTAGCGCGGGGAACTGAGTGCCTTCAACTTTTAGTACAGCCACATCTGAGCGCTCGTCGCTACCAATCAAGGTTGCATCAAGCTCGGTTCTATCATTAAGTGTGACGGTGATTTTGTCAGCGCCCTCGATGACGTGATGATTGGTCAGCATATAGCCATTAGAGGTAATAAAAAACCCCGTACCATAAGCATGCTCTATCGCTGGCGTGACTGCTCGATCAGGAATGCGCACCCGATCGCCAAAAAACTGCCGCAACACTTCAGCCGTTTGCGCCTTAGCAAGCTCAGCCTCACTGACTGTCTTGGTGACGTTGACGCGCGCCACTGCTGGCGTCACTTGTTGAACTAGGCCAGAGAAATCAGCCGTGGTTACAGCCGCATGTGCATTGCTCATTGTGGTGACATTAATACTAGCCACCATCGCCGTACTCACAGCGAGCGCCAGCGCACTGCGCTGTAACCAAAGTCGCATATCGACAGTGGTTCGTGATTTAAACATATTGATAGGCATATTGTCCTCCATATGAATGGTCATTATTATTGTTGGTAATTAGATGATGGTACTCGATAACGTCTTGCCTGACGCACATAACCCCAATCGTTATTGGTCAGCGTTCTTATATTTGCTTATATAGTGAATTCAGTATAAAAACGATACAGTGGGACTGGGATAAATTTTTCGCAGCATCGAGCAGCGTAGGCACAGCACGCAAGGAAAATTTAGACCAGTTCCACCTTGATATATAATGTATCTGTTTTATTTAGGATTGACTATA